>JBBDJR010000006.1:0-285130 GCA_040879785.1 Candidatus Pacearchaeota archaeon | reverse complement strand
ACTAGTGGGGAGGGACTCACTCCATCCTAAAGGATGGAGATTTCTTCTCAATTAAAAATTCAAAAGAAAATGATGATTAAAAAAGAACCTTCTGTGAGCATAGTAATTCCTGTATATAATAATTGTGAAACTATCGAAAAAGTAATCGATTCTGTTTTCAAACAAAATTATAAAAACAAAGAAGTGATTATTTTGGATGATTGTTCAACAGATGGCACGTTAAAAAAGATTAAAAAAAATAAGTTTAGAAATAGATTCAAATTCATAAGAAATGATGAAAACCTTGGCCTCGTAAAATCGCTAAATAAGGGAATAAAAACTTCTAAAGGAGAATTTATAGTTACCCTTTTAGGAGACTGTTGGGCAGAAGATGGTGATTGGTTAAGATTACTTTTAGAGCCCTTTAGAGATGAAGAAATTATAGCTTCAACACCAATAGTAAAATATCCTAGGTGGTTGTGGGAAAAGTTTGATCCTTTTACCAAGAAATTGACAAAAGAAGAAGTTGGAACACGGTTAACAAATCTTAATCAAAAAGGAGTTGCATACAGAAGAGAAGTTTTATTTAAGGTTGGCTTATTTGATGAAAAAACATTTAGAAATTTTGGTGAGGATTTTGATATGATAGCCAAATTAAAACCACTCGGGAAAACTTATCATGGTACAAAAGGGATAATAATTCATGAACACCCTCTTAATAAGAAAGAGATACTAAAAAAAATAAATCTTATGGAAGGTCCTTTGGGTTATTGTTTAGGGTTCATGGATTCAAATTATATAAATTGAAAGGGGGTCTTTTGAGAGTTCTTTTTCCTTTTTGGGCAATTGCCAAGTATCTTAAATCAGATAGAGATACAAAAAGTCTGAAGATTTTTATTTTTTTGTTGAAAAGAAATTTTATTTACACTATTAACTTTATGAAAGGGTTTTTTACAAAAAAGTGATTAGAAAGAATACGGAAAGAGTTAAATAATAAGAGTAAAACATTAGAATATGAAAAAAGTTTTAATAACGGGTTCAGGAGGCCTAATAGGTTCTGAGAGCGTGAGATTTTTCCATGAAAAAGGATTTGATGTTTATGGCATAGACAATGATATGAGAAAATATTTTTTTGGAGATGAGGCAAGTACAAACTCTGTTGTTAATAAACTAGAGAAAAATATTCCTAATTATAAACATTTTAATATTGATATAAGAGATAAAGAAAAAATAGAAGAAATTTTTAAGAAAAACAATTTCGAGTTAATAATACATTGTGCTGCACAACCTTCTCATGATTGGGCTGCTAAAGAACCTTTTACAGATTTTGAAGTAAATGCAAACGGAACATTAAATTTATTAGAAAATTTTAGGAAATATTGTCCTAACGCAGTTTTTATTTTTACTTCAACAAACAAAGTTTATGGAGATACTCCTAATAGGTTACCTTTAATCGAAAAAGAAATAAGATGGGAAATAGACCCAAATCATGAATATGTCAAAGGTATTGATGAATCTATGTCTATAGATCAATCAAAACACAGTATTTTTGGGGCTTCAAAAGTTGCTGCGGATGTTTTAGTTCAAGAATATGGTAAATATTTTAATTTAAAAACTGCTTGTTTTAGGGGGGGTTGCTTAACAGGTCCTGCCCATAGTGCAGCCGAACTTCACGGATTCTTAGCTTATCTTGTAAAATGTATTGCAACAGGAAAAAAATACAAAATTTTTGGGTATAAAGGAAAACAAGTAAGGGATAATATTCATTCATATGATTTAGTTAATTCCCTTTATCACTTTTATTTGAATCCTAGAATTGGGGAAGTCTATAACATTGGTGGTTCAAGACATTCAAACATTTCAATGAAAGAAGCAATTGAAAAAATAGAAGAAATACTTGGAAAAAAAGCTAATATTGAATATGTGGAAGAAAATCGCTCTGGAGACCATATTTGGTATATTTCAGATGTATCAAAATTCAAAAAACATTATCCTGGATGGGATTATGAATATGATATGGATAAGATATTAGAAGATATTTGTTCACTATTTAAAGAAAATAAAAAAGAGATTGTTAAATAAAAATTCCATCATGGTTAAAAATATTTTGATTACAGGAGGTGCAGGATTTGTAGGTTCTAATTTGGCGATATTTTTAAAAGATAATAATCCCAAACTGAATATCATTTGTTTTGATAATTTAAAAAGAAGAGGTTCAGAATTAAATCTTAAAAGACTAAAAAAAGAAGGCATTAATTTTATTCACGGCGATATAAGAAATGAGCATGATTTTGATGAAATCAATGAGTTCGATTTAATGATTGAGTGTTCTGCCGAGCCCTCTGTTATGTCTGGTATTAATTCTTCTCCCAAATATTTATTAGATACAAATTTAGTTGGTACAATAAATTGTTTAGAACTAGCAAGAAAAAGAAACTCAAAAATTATATTTTTATCAACTAGCAGAGTTTATTCTATTGAAAAAATAAACTCTTTGAATTTTATAGAAACTGAAACACGTTTTGAATTTGAAGAAACTCAAAAAATAGCAGGAGTTTCCTTTAAAGGTATATCAGAAAGATTCGCGTTAGATGGTTACAGATCACTATATGGAGCTTCAAAACTGGCATCAGAACTAATTATGGAGGAATATAATAAAATATTTGGCTTGAAAACAATCATAAATCGCTGTGGAGTGATAGCCGGCCCCTGGCAAATGGGAAAAACAGACCAGGGAATTATTCCTTTTTGGTTAGCATCTCATATACTAAAAAAGGAAATATCATATATAGGTTATGGGGGAAAGGGAAAACAAGTTAGAGATTTTATTCATATAGATGACCTGTGTGAATTAATTCTATATCAAATAGATAATTTTGAAAAATTCAATGGAAAATTATTTAATGTTGGAGGTGGAAAAGAAAATAGCTTTTCTTTACAAGAACTAACAAAAACTTGTCAAAAAATTACAGGGAATGTTATCAATATAGATTCTATAAATGAAGAAAGACCAATGGACATAAAATGGTTCATAACAGATATTTCAAAAATTAGGTCTTTTATTCCAGATTGGTGTCCTAAAAAGAAATTAGATGAGACTGTTAAAGAAATTTATGATTGGTTGAAAGAGAATAGAAATGTTTTATCGAACATTTTCAGATAAAATTGGTTTATAATAAAAAAGGGGTGGTTTATAATAAAAAATGTTTGAAAAAAGATTGAAAGAAATATCTAGAAAACTTGGAGAAGAATCAACGAAAGAATTTTACATTTTAACGCATAAAAAACACAGAAGAGAAATTTATTTTCAAAATAATAAAAAATCTAAGGGGTTCATAAAAAATAAGCTAAATTCCCCTTTAAAGATGATTGTTTATTTTTTGATAAGAACAAGAGTTTTGCAACCTTTTTTGAAAAAAATTAAACTCTCTTCAAAATTAGGAGATGTTATTTATGTTGCGAACCAAATAAAATCTTTTGACCTTAAGAATAAAGAGGTCACTTCGTTCATAAAGGAAGACTCAAATAAAAAAATCTTTTTGGAATTGAAAAAAATCCATAGAAAAATATCTAAGAAAGGATTCGCTCCTGAAATGGTTGAGATAAACGAAGAATTTCCTTATTCTAAAGAAGAACTTTTACAGCAATATGGAGGGGAAGATGATTTAAGGGTTTTTAAGAGGTTGATGGACTATTATAAAAAAACCGAGATAAAAGAAGTTTCCTTGGAAAAATATTTATTCAATTTCAAAAAAAGATTAAAAAGATTAAATAAAAAGAATTATGAATTTTTAGATAAAACTCTCAGAAAAATTGAGGGTCAATATAGTAAAAAAACTAAATTAAAATTAGTTCGGCCTCACGGCTCATTTGCAAAGGAACAGGTTTTGGTTAAAGGTAATTCTTATGTTTTTACTGATTTTGGGCCTCAAGAAGAAGGCCTTATCATAAAAGACCTCGCAGACTATTTTAAAAAGGAAACAGATTTATTAAACAATAAACGCTTTAAAAGAATATTAGGTATTTATCCTAAGGATGTAAGAGATAACATTAAATTATATCTTTTGTTGGAAGGGATTAATTCTGAGATAAAAGAAAAACTTATACTAGGAATATCTTGAGAAGGGGGTTAAGAGTGTTTTTAGACAATCATAAATTTTTGTTAATATTGAACTTATTAAAGGGATATTTTAGTTTTGCTTTTTTTATTATTTCATGGAATTCTTCTTTTTCCTTATCTGTCCAATGATCATAGGGATGGATATTCTCTTTTTCAGGATGGACAATCTTTTTTAGTGAAAGGAAATCTTTTTTCCCTAATTTTGGAATTAGATTATGTTCTTTTACTAACTTCTCATAAAACGGGTAATTTTGGTCCATTTCCTCTAAAGAATATACTCTTTTTTTTACGCCTTTAACATTAAAATAGGCATCTTGCATTGCTTTCATCTGCGTTACCCAAAACCAAGTACATTTCCCAATCCTTGTCAGTTTGTTCCACTCTTTGAGAGAAAGTTGTTTCTGAGGAAGTATTCTAGAAAAAGTAGGGCTCAAAGACCTTATCTCTCCTGTAGCAGAAATACTTATGGTAGCTTTTTTTAATGAGTCATTTGAAGTAAATACCTTATCCTTGTAAAACCCCCTCTCATGAAAAGAGCAGACAGTATCTACAGGATTCCTATAAACAAAAAAGATGTGGTCTGGATTATATCTCTGCACCATTTTAGGAATAATAAAATTAAAAAAAGGAGAAACTATCATGGAATTTTGGTGTTTTTCAAAATCATAGTAGATTGCCTGTTCAAATAATTTGAACGCACTTTCTAAATCAACATTAAGATCGTGCCAGGCGCAGTAACGCACAAAAGACTCATACTGGCCAAATCTTTCACAGGTTCCTATCCAATTTTCATGAGCATTGAATATATTAGAAAGCCAACGAGTTCCAGATCTTCCAGGATTAAAACAAAATATCAATTTATGATCATCTCTATTCTTTGGAGGTCTTGCTTTCATTAAAGAT
Organism: Candidatus Pacearchaeota archaeon; assembly: GCA_040879785.1. Lineage (GTDB taxonomy): Archaea > Nanobdellota > Nanobdellia > Pacearchaeales > GW2011-AR1 > ASMP01. The sequence goes on along the minus strand of JBBDJR010000006.1, from coordinate 280,128 downwards.
TGGGATGTTAGATGACTCTTTGGGATGATCTTGCCTTCCATCCATTTGTAAAATCTCTTTGATTGGTGGATTGCTATACGAGATACCTTTTTTATGTAAAAATCATTACCCATAAAAAAACTTAACAGAACTAATTTAAATAATTATCTAAAGAATACAGAAAACCTTATATAAATGATCGCTTTAGGATTTACATAGATTACAATGACAGGAAAAAAACCCTTAGTTTATGTTGGAATGAGTGCAGATCTAGTTCATCCAGGACATCTAAATATTATTAATGAGGGTAAAAAGTTTGGTAAAGTTATTGTTGGGCTTTTAACTGACAATGCAATTGCAAGTTATAAAAGACTTCCTTATATGCCTTTCGAGCAGAGAAAGATTGTTGTTGAAAGTATAAAGGGGGTTGAAAAAGTTGTGGCTCAAGAAACTCTTGATTATGTCCCAAATTTATTGAAATTGAAGCCCGATTATGTTGTTCATGGCGATGATTGGAAGGAGGGAATACAAAAAGAAACCAGACAGAGAGTAATAGAAACAATAAAAAATTGGGGTGGAGAATTAATTGAAGTTCCTTACACTAAGGGAGTCTCCTCAACTAATTATAATCATATGTTAAAAGATATGGGTTATGCTCCCGAAATAAGAAAAAAAAGATTACGAAGACTCCTTAGATCAAAGCCGCTAATTAATATATTGGAAGCCCATAACGGGCTAACTGCCTTGATCGTTGAAAATGCCTCTTTTGAAGAAGACGGAAAGAAAAAAGAATTCGACGGGGTTTGGATAAGTAGTTTAACAGATTCTACTGCAAAAGGAAAACCAGACACTGGTTTTGTGGATTTAACTTCAAGAGAGAATACAATTACCCAGGTTTTAGAATCTACTACCAAACCAATTATCCTAGATGGAGATGATGGAGGTCACGTGGATCATTTTGCCCTAATGGTTAGAAGACTTGAGAGGCTAGGGGTTTCCGCAGTGATAATAGAAGATAAAACAGGATTAAAAATAAACTCTCTTGCAGAAAATGGAGAAGAACAATTTCAGGAAACCATAGAAAATTTCAGTTTTAAAATATCTGAAGGAAAAAAGGCTCAGATAACTGATGATTTCATGATTATCGCCAGAATAGAGAGTTTTATTCTTGGAAAAGGGCTTGATGACGCTCTGAAAAGGGCGAGATCATATATTGATTCGGGAGTGGATGGAATAATGATTCATAGTAAACAGAAAACTCCTGATGAAATAATCTCATTTTGCAAGGAATACTCTAAATTTAATAAAAAAGTTCCTTTAGTAGCTGTTCCAACAACATACTCTAAAATAACTGAAAAAGAACTAGAAGATTTAGGAGTAAATGTTGTGATTTATGCAAACCATCTATTAAGGAGTGGATATCTTGCCATGAAAAAAACAGCAGAGAGTATACTTAAAGAGGGAAGGGCTTGCGACTCTGAAAAGTTTTGTTCTCCAGTTAAGGAAATATTAAATTTGATTCCTTCATATAAAACAAAAGAGGAAAAATGATAGACTGTCACGAGTTTTATAAACTGCTTTTGGATCAAAATGTGGACTTTTTTACAGGAGTGCCCGATTCTTTATTAAAGAATTTTAATGCTTGTCTACTTGATAATGTTCCGAAAGAAAAACACATAATAGCGGCAGATGAAGGGGGAGCAGTTGCTCTTGCAACAGGCTATCATCTTGCAACAAAAAAAATTCCTCTAGTTTACATGCAAAATGCAGGACAAGGGAATTCTGTGAATCCTTTAGTCTCTCTTACAGACCCTGAAGTTTATTCTGTTCCAATGTTGCTTCTTATTGGGTGGAGAGGAGAACCTGGAACTGAAGATGAGCCCCAACATGTAAAACAAGGAAAGATAACACTAGAACTTCTTGATTTGTTGGGAATAAAATATAAAATTCTTCCAGATAATATCGAAGAAGCGATAGAAGTTGTAAATGAATTAATTGAAGACGCAAGAAAGAAAAATATGCCCAACGCCGTTGTTGTTAGAAAAGGTACCTTTTCCAGCTACGAGTTAAAAGATAAATCTTCCAAAAGATATAGTTTAACAAGAGAGGAGGTAATAGGAGAAATTGCCGGCATACTAAACGAAGAAGATATTATTGTGTCTACAACAGGAAAGGCTTCAAGAGAACTATTTGAATATAGAGAGAGAAAAGGTCAAAGTCATGAGAAAGATTTCCTGACGGTAGGTTCAATGGGGCACAGTTCTCAAATTGCATTAGGAATAGCCCTCAAAAAACAAAATAGAAAAGTTTACTGTTTTGATGGAGATGGTTCTTTGATCATGCACATGGGTTCTTTAGCCATAATCGGTCAGCAAGCCCAAAAAAATTTAATTCATATTGTTTTGAATAATGGGTCACATGAATCCGTAGGAGGTCAGCCGACGGCAGGTTTTGAAACGGATTTTGTTAAAATAGCAAAATCCTGTAATTATAGCGAAGCGTGGTGCGTTCAGGATATTGAAGATTTAAGAAAAAAACTTGAAATTTTAAAAGGGAAAGAAGGGCCTATCTTATTAGAAATTAGGGTCAATTCTTCGTCAAGAAAAGATTTAGGAAGACCAACAACAAGCCCCATAAAAAATAAAAAAGATTTTATGGATTTCTTATCAAAAAACTGAAATGGTAAAGCAAAAAGAATTTTTCGGATATAATTCTATTAGAAAAATAGAAGAAATCTTAGAAGGAGAAAATGTAAAAAGAGTTTTTTTAGTAACAGGAAAAACTTCTTTTAAACTAAGTGGTGCAGAAGATTCCTTAAAAGACATTTTATCAGATTATTATGTTTTTAGATTCTATAATTTTGAAGAAAATCCTAAAATAGAAGATGTTGAAAAGGGGTTAAAACTCTTTTTAGAAGATTCTTATGATATTGTAATCGCTGTTGGAGGTGGAACAGTAATAGATATTGCTAAATTGATAAATACTTTTTCAGCACAAGAAGGAGATATAATCGATTACCTAAAAGGGGATAAAGAAATAAGAAATCAGGGAGGAAAACCATTAATTGCCGTACCTACAACCTCTGGAACAGGAAGTGAAGCGACACATTTCTCGGTTGTTTATGTTAATAAAACCAAGCATTCTATTGCACATGATTTTATGCTTCCAAAATATTCAATAGTTGATCCAGAATTAACTTTTAGCTTATCTCCAAAAATAACCGCGTCTACAGGAATTGATGCATTAAGTCAGGCCATCGAATCTTATTGGTGTATCAATTCAACCGATGAATCTAAGAAATATGCAAAAAAAGCTATGAAGTTGGTTTTGAGTAATTTAGAAGATACTGTCAAAAATCCGACAAAAGAATCTCGCTCAGCTATGGCAAGAGCAGCAAATCTCGCTGGAAAAGCAATAAATATAACAAAAACAACAGCACCCCATGCAATTTCATATCCTTTTACATCTTATTTTAATATTCCTCATGGGCATGCGGTCGGATTGGCTTTGGGAAAAATACTAGTATATAATTCAAATTTAAGTGAAGATGAATGCACAGATTCAAGAGGAATCGATTATGTTAAAAAAACAATAAATGAATTGACAGAAATGATTGGTTCAAAAACTCCCAAGGATGCTTCTAATAAAATTTATTCTTTGATGCGATCAATTGGACTTAAAACAAAACTTTCAGAAATTGGTTTAGAAAAAAATTCTATTGGAGTAATTATTCAAAATACAAATGAAGAAAGGATGACAAACAATCCAAGAACTTTAAATAAAGAAGAAATAAGAAAAATAATTGAAGAAATATTTTAAGAAGAATATTTTATTGATCTCCCTTGAATCTTCATCTCTTTTTCCTCTTATTAAAATCTATTTACAACACGATTTGTTTTTACTTTTTGTGAGCATAAATCATAGTAGTATAGTTAATTAGATTGCCTTTTTTAATTTCCTTTAATCTTCCCTCTCCGTTTCTAAGACTCTTCTCTTTATGGTTTCTAATTTCATGGAGCGCATATCCTCTGTCTATTAAAAAAGAAATTATCTCATCAGAGGAAGTATCAAAATTATTTAATCGCCCCCCATGAAGTTCTAAGAATATTTTTGGTTTCTTAATCAAGATTTTTTCCATTCCTTTCAAAACTAATAATTCTGCACCCTCTACATCTATCTTAATAACCTTTGGTTTTTCCCTTTTTTCAAAGAAAGAATCTAAAGAGATGGCCTTCATAGGCATTGTAGCTATTCCCTGTTCTTTATTCTTTATAGCGTATCCTCCTTGGATCTCTTTTACTTCAGGAATTTTTATATACCCCTCACTATCTGAAACCGCCACATTAAAAGTTTCTATATTTTTTAAGCCATTTAAATTAATATTCCTTTTACAAACATCGAAAGCAGACTTATTGACTTCAAAACCGTAAACCTTTCCATTTCTTAAAAATTTTCCAACTATACAAGAATATAACCCTATATGCGTTCCCACATCTACAAAAACACCATCTTGGTTTAAAGAATCAAATATCATCTTCAAAACAACTGGCTCGTGAACATCTCCCTTTCTAAATCTTGAAGATAAGAAATATTTAGAAAATTTATCTAATGCAGAAAATTCTGTTTCTATATCACAAAATTTCAGTTTATATTTTTCTTTTGATTTATAAAAAAGATTAAAGATTACTGGATCCGTTAAACGAAGTCTAAAAATTTTAAATATGATTTTAGGATTTTTCAGGACTTTTTTCATTCTCTCTGCAGTAAGAAGCCCTTGTAAGTCTGATATTTTTCTCTTCATTTCTTATTCCTCCCCTTAAAATCCCCAATTACATCTTCGTAAAAAGAGTAAAACTGCTTTGCTGCTGTTTCCACACTAAATTTCTTCAACCAAGGTTTAAATGTTTTTCTTATTTCTTTTTGTTTCTCTGGATTTTCCATTATTTCTTCAATTTTATCTGCTAATATTTTTGGGTTTTCGACATTAACAACTAGTTCTTTTAACGGAACTATTTCGGGCATTCCCCCGTATCTAGACACAATTGGAATGGAATCATTAAACATAGGCTCAAATGCAACTCCTGGAAGAGGATCTGGCCAAAGAGAAGGGACTACTGTAATTACAGACTTTTGGTAGATCATATTGGGTTCGTCAACCCATCCAAGAAAGATTACATTTTTATCTAGATCATTTTCTTTTACAAATTTCTTAAATTCTTTTTCTTTAGGTCCAACACCTGCTACAAGAAGTTTGTATTTTTTTCCTTGATTATTTAATATTCTTAATGCTTCCAATAACTTGTGTAACCCTTTTTTATAAGTAAGTTCGCCTACATATGCTACTGTCTTGGAATCACGTTTTTTGGAACTGGTTTTCTCAAGAAAAGGTCTTGGATTGAAAATAACATTTCTTACTGAATTGAGAACTACATGTTCTTCTGTTTTATTTTTTACATAATCAGAGATGAAGTGAATTCCTTCAGAATCTTTTAAATTTCTCTTATTGTGTCTGTGTTTTAAGATACTTAAGGGTGTTTTTAGTCTCTCCGACCTTAATGTATTAGCAAAAGTCCATTTTTCTACCAATCCCTTTTTCTTATCCATCATCGTTCCTGTAGTGGATGATGGCCAGTAACCTCTTACACTAACTACAACTGGGATAGAAGTATTTCTCAATGATTCTTTTACTCGGCGTAATGAAAAAGGATCATTGCAATGAACTATATCTGGCTTGAATTTACTGTATTTTTCTACGATTCTCTTTTCCCATCTTCCATATATTTTGAAATGATCTAACTTTCTTTTTATATCATTAAATCCAAAAGGTTCTTTTCCTGTTCTAAACTTAATATCTAAATCATTGTATCTTTCAATAAAGAGTTTTCCTTGTTTTTCGGTTCTGGTTTTTCCGGTTGTAGAAGTTAGAATGTGGACTGCAGAAACTTTCGGAAGTTTTGCCAGGCCTTTTGCGGTGTAATAAATACTTTTACCAGCACCTCCTGCATTTTCAGGATAAAGATTCCACGGAATTATTAGTATTCTCATGTCAATTAATTATTTAACATCTTTAAAAGGTTAATTATTTATTTATTTTTTACACATATCTTTTTAAAATAAAACTTATTTGTTTAAACATGAAAATAGCAATCGTGGGAGGAGGGATATTTGGATTAACTATTGCTTCCGTTTTAGCAAAAGAGGGTTTTGAAGTAGATCTTTATGAGAAAGAAAAAGATGTTTTTATGGCTGCTTCAGGAATAAATCAATTTAGACTACATAGAGGATATCATTATCCTAGAAGCAAGGAAACGATTAATGATTGTTTGCAAGGAGAGAAAAGATTTAAAGAATTTTATCCTGAAGCTATAATCAATTCTCCAAATAAGCATTATTATGCTATTGCAAAGGAAAAGAGTTTTCTTAATGCCGATCAAATTTTTAAAATATGGTCAGAACAAGGACTGTTTTATGAAGTTGAAGATTTAGATATTTTAAATAAAAATGCTATAGAAAAATGTGCTAGAGTAAAAGAATCTCTTATAGACCCTCAAAAATTTAAGGAAGTCTGTTTAGAGAATTGCAAAAAATATGGGGTGAAAATATTCTTAAATAAAAAAGTAAATTATGAAGACCTTAAAGATTACGATTTAATAGTATCTGCTACCTACTCTTTTAACAATTTTATCTTGGATAAATTTTCTGAAGCTCAAAAGAATTACCAGTTTGAATTGGTGGAGAAAGTTGTTCTCAAGTTACCTGAAAGATTTACAAATCTTAGTGTTGTGATAATTGACGGTCCTTTTATGTGTATAGATCCTTATGGTAGGACCGGCTTTAGTTTGATGGGAAATGTAATCCATGCAATACATCACAGCAACATTGGAAAATACCCTGAGATTCCCAGACATTACAAAGAACTGTTAAATAAGGGCATAATTAAAAATCCTAAGATTTCTAAAATAGATAAATTTTTGGATTCTGCGGAGGAGTTTTTTCCGGAGATAAAAAAAGAGGCGAAACATGTTGGCTCAATGTTTACCATAAGAACCGTTCTTCCTTATAGAGAACATGATGATGCAAGACCCACAATTGTGGAAAAGATTAACAATAAGATTGTATCTGTATTTTCTGGGAAAATTCCTACATGTGTTGATGCGGCAGAACAGGTTTTGAAGATAGCAAAGGAAAAAAAGAGGAGTAAGGAAATGAAAGTAGGGATAATCGGTATTGGAAGATGGGGGAGAAACCTGGTAAGAGTTTTTGATGAAAATTCTAATTTAACGATTTGTGCTAACAAAAGCAGCATCTCCAACAGCCAGTTTATCAAAGAGAAATATCCTAAAATCAAAGTAACCAATGATTATAATGAAATATTAAACGACCCTTCCATCGAAGCAGTTGTTATTGCGACACCTATAGAAACCCATTTTGAAATTGCTAAAAAAGCCCTTATTAAAGGAAAAAAAGTCTTTTTAGAAAAACCAATTGCAAAAAATATTTCTGACGCCAGAGAATTAATCAAATTATCCAAAAAAAAATTTTTATTTGTAGGACACATATTTCTCTACAACCCCTGCTATAAAAAAATAAAAGAATTGATTTCAGAAGAGAAAATATCCAGCATTGAAACCAGATGGAATAAACTTGGAACATTTAATGAAGACATTTTTTTGAATTTAGTTTCCCAAGACTTAGCAATAGTTTATGGATTGATCGGAAAGACTCCTGAGAAAATAAAATTAAATAGAAATGAAGGAGTCATCTCTGATTCAGATATTGTTTCTCTTGAATTAATTTTTGAAAAGGATTTAAAATCTAAGATAAACATTAATAGATCTAGTCCTACAAAAAATAAAGAAGTTGAGGTAATTACAAAAAATGGAGAAGTGTATTATTGGATAAATGATAAAATATTTAAGTTGAATAAAATCTCAAAAGAATTTGATTTAATTTTCAAATCAAACGAGGAGTCCTTGGAAAAAGAAGTTAAAGATTTCTTGGATCATGCTAAAGAAAACTCCGAGCATTTAACAAACAAGAACATTGCTTTAGGAGTTATGGAAATTTTAGACAGAATAGAAATGGAAAAATAGATTTATTATTTAATCCTCTTCCTTGCAAAAACCAAACCTCCCAGATAAACTCCTTTGCTAACTAGGGTTGCAATAACTGCTCCGTAAACAGCCGCAAGATTTCCGTAAGTTAGGAGTGAAGTAATCAGGACATAGTTAAGAACCACGTTAAGAATTGTTGAGATTATTAAGACTTTTGCCACTAGATTCGGTCTTCCTTGTGAAAGATGATATGATTGATATATTGCCACAATAGGAAGTATGAAGATCAAAGGAGCAAGAGCTCGCAAAATTCCTACAGAATTAATATATTCATTTCCGTAAACGATTAGTATTGCTAAATACGCAAGCAAAATTGTAGCTATAAAAACAAGTGATGAAGCCAGAAGAGTAAGTCTTACAGATTTTTTTAGGCCCTTCTGAAGCCTTTTTCCCTTAAGTCTGCTGAATATGGGAAGTAAAGCTACCGAAGCAAATCCGACTATGCCTACTAGGGCTCCAACAAGACTAAATCCTGCAGTATAAAACCCAATAAACTCTCCTGGAACGAATACTCCCAGCATAACCTTATCTATATTTCCAAAGAAGATTCCTGAGAGGGTGAGAACTGCTGTTGCAGTGAGGAACTTGTTTACTTTTGTTTTTTGTTTTTTTGAAAGATTCTTTTGTTTCTTTGACTTTAATTCTTTAGAATAGGTTTTTCTCACATCAAAAAACATCATTGCAGAAGCTAAGAATAAAGCTACTGATAAAAATAAGATTATGAGCATTAAGCTGAATTCGCTTTCAAGTGAATTTTTTATTGCAAAAAGTATTGCAAGCGGGACAAGAATGATTCTTGAAATCTGAAAGACGAATTCTCTCTTGAAAACAGATTTAAAATTATTTGAAGCATGAAGCATTGATTTTAAGAAACCGCTTAGTTCATTCATAATTAAGTATAAAGCTCCTGCAAGCAGAGCAAGGAAAATTGGTTTTTGATAGAAAGTATTTGCTATATATTTTGCAGAAATTAAAAGAACTAATGCTGTAAAAAACATTAAAGCAAATTTCAGCTTTCCTAAATATTTTAAGTAAGGCCCTATTTTCTTTTTTCTTTTAGAAAATTCCTTGGAAACAAATCTCACTAAAGTCGTCTGAACTCCCAACTCAGCAAAAGTTCCGAAAATCAAAATAGTAGATAACGCAAGGCTATAGTAACCAAACAACTCAGGCATTAATAACCTCGCGATTATTATTGTAAAAATGAAAGAACCTATTTTTGCTGTGAGATTTTTTGAGAACTGATAGACAGAGTTCTTAACTGCCATGCCAGTATTCCCTGAAAAATCTCTGGTTTTTATTCTTCTCCAAATATCTTTTATATCATCTTCTTCATTTTTGGCTAGGTTCTTGCCTCTTTTAAGATTTTTTTTGAAAAAATTCATAATAAGGAGAATCAAAAAGAGTTTTTATTTGTTGTGAATTGCACTGTAGATAATATTTTAAAGAAAAGAGTCTTGAGATAATTATGGAATATAATATTGGAAAAAGAGAAATAGTTCTTAACCGGAAGCTGAGCAACCTCGATAAGTTTGTTCTGGATTTTTGTAAGTTGCTTGACGAGTATGTTATTGTTTCGGGATATGTCTCTATTTTGTTTGGAAGGTCAAGGGCAACAGAGGATGTGGATTTATTAGTGCCAAAAATGGATAAAGATAGATTTTTGAGATTATGGGAAAAAATACACAACTCTGGATTTGAATGTCTAAATACATCTAAACCAGAAGAAGCTTTTGGAATGCTTAATGAACATGCCATAAGGTTTTCAAAAAAAGGTCTCCCTGTCCCAAATATGGAATTCAAAGTTATGAAAAACAAAGATGACGAATATTCTTTTCACAGAAAAATTAAAGTTAAAACAATTGGGGGAGAACTATATATCTCTCCTCTTGAAATGCAAATTGCTTTCAAGTTGGATTTAGGGAGTGAAAAAGATTTGGAAGATGCTTCACACTTATATGAACTTTTTAAAGATAAACTTAATAAAGAAGAGATGGCTAAAATAATTAATCAATTCGGAGTTAAAGATAAATTTGAACTCATAAAAAAAGAATATGGAACAAAATTTAGAAAAACGGAATGAAGAGAAACTAAAAAATTTTAGGGAGAGGTTGGATTTCATAAAATTCTGGGCAGAATATGTGAAGACTAATCCTGATGAAAAGTGGAGTGAGCAGCAAAACATGCTGATTGATTCTCAGATTAAAGAGTGATTGATTGTGAAAGATGGTTAGTTGAATTTTTCCTCAACTATTCTTGAAATTGGTTTTCCTGTTGTTTTCTTTAGCTCTCTTAATTTCCTTATAGTTTCAACTGAGAGAGTTAGATCTATTCTTTCTCTTTGGAAAGGAAGTTTCCCTGTTTTATCATATTTTTCAAGGGCTTCAAATACTTCCTTGTATTTTTTCAGTATATTGTTTCCTTTTTTTGATCTATTTGATTGCATTTCTCATCCTCCGTTCTATTTTTTTGATATCATGAATATTTTGTTTTGCTATTGAAACAATATGGTGGAGCAATAAATCTGTATCCACTTCTTTATTAGACTCTGTAGCCAATTTTAATGTAATATATGTTGCTGTTCTCTTATTCCCGTCTGAAAAAGGATGATCTACTAAGATGGCCCTTAATAAATAAGCTATCCTCCTATATGCTCCTATTTTTTTGCTCTTAGTCTTGTCAATGGCAAAATCGAGACTTGAATCGCTTCTTAAATTTCCTCCAAACCCTCGATTAATCCTTAGCAGTTCTTCCTTATCAATTTTCATACACATAAATTATGTAAAGTTAACTTATAAATCTTTCCATTAATACATTTGTTATACACATTAATTATGTAGATATTCTTGTAATAAAAAAGAGTTTTTATTTCTTGTGAATTAGCCACTCTAAAGAGTAGGAATAATATTTTAAAGAAAAGAGTCTTGAGATAATTATGGAATATAATATTGGAAAAAGAGAAATAGTTCTTAACCGGAAGCTGAGCAACCTCGATAAGTTTGTTCTGGATTTTTGTAAGTTGCTTGAAGAATATGTTATTGTTTCAGGATATGTCTCTATTCTATTCGGGAGGTCCAGGGCAACAGAAGATGTGGATTTACTTGTGCCGAAAATGAATGAAGATAGATTTTTGAGGGTGTGGAAAAAAATACACAACTCTGGATTTGAATGTCTAAATACGTCCAAACCAGGAGAAGCGTTTGGTATGCTTAATGAACATGCCATAAGGTTTTCAAAAATAAATGAGCCAAGACCTAATATGGAATTTAAGGTTATCAAAACAGATCTGGATAGATATTCTTATGAAAACAGAATGAGAGTAACCCTTAAATCAGGGGAACTTTTTGTTTCACCGTTTGAAATGCAAATTGCATTTAAGCTTCTTCTTGCAGGAGAGGGCCAAGACAAAGAACTGGCTTCAGATAAGGATATTGAAGATGCAAGATTCCTCTATAAATTATTTAGAGAAAAACTTAATAAAGAAGAGTTCATTACATTATTAGATAAACTAAATGTACGAGAAAAATTAAAATGGCTGGAATGAAAGCATCTGAAATTAAGGTTGATTTGGAAGAAATGAAAAAGTTTAAAATTCAGAATGCGAAAGAAAGGCTTGAATTTATTGATTTTATGGCAAATTACGTAAAAACTAATCCTGATGAAAAGTGGAGTGAGCAGCAAAACATGCTGATTGATTCTCAGATTAAAGAGTGATTGATTTTTGTGAAAGGAGTTATCTGAATAAGTTAAAGGGAAGGAACATTTAAATAGTAAAGATATCTAATAATAGTAAATAAACTACTAAAATCATAGAAATCTACTAAATGATAGAACTGATAAAAACATCTTTTATTTATTAAGAAAATGCAATTAAGTAAACTTGAGAGTAATGCATATGATGTGATTAAGAAAAGCGACTTGAGAGTCTTTAGGGTAAATGATCTAATGCTATTACTTGGAATTGATAAGATAAAAACATACAATCTAATTAAAGCACTTAAAAAAAAGAGAGTTATAATTGGCCTTGGAAAGAGAAAGTTTTCCCTGCGTGAAGCAAATGAGTTTGAAATTGCCTCCGAATTGAATTTTCCCTCATATATCTCATTTTGGTCTGCACTAAATTACTACGGTTTCTCCGACAACACTCCAAAAAAAATTTTTATAGCGACAACTAAATACTCTAAGGATATTAAAAATTTTAAATATGTCACACTATCAAAAAAAAGATTTTTTGGATATACCTCCATCGGCAGAATAACCATCGCTGAAAAAGAAAAAGCAATAATTGATTCCCTGCTTTTTCCAAAATACTCTGGAGGAATTAAAGAAATAAAAAAGTCAATTGCTGTGGCTAAGAGAGAAATAGATATCCAAAAAATTATAGATTATGCTCTTAGAGTAGAAAGCAAACTAGTTTTAAGAAGGCTGGGATACTTATTGGATTGTTTGGGAATAAAAGGAAAGGGCCTGAAAAAACTCGAAAAAAATATTGGGAAAGGGTTTGGGTTCTTAGATCCTTCTCTTGAAAGAAAAAATAATTTAAATAAAAAATGGCTTTTAGACATTAACATATAATATGATAACTATAGATGAACTCAATAGTGTTAAGGAATTAAGAAATACAAACCTCTACTATGAAGAAAAAGAGTATATTCAGTACATTTTTCTAAACGCAATATCAAGATATTCTGATAAGATTGTCTTCAAGGGAGGTACATGCCTTAGGATATGTTTTGGCCTTGAAAGAGCATCTGAAGATTTAGATTTTAGTACTGAATTGGGTTTAAGTGAAATAAAAAGGCTTGTTTTGTTATGCTTAAAGAACTTTGACTATCTTAATATCCCTTACAAAATTTATTCTGAAAAAAAGTTTGAAGGAAACGTAAGATTTGAGATAAGATTTAAAGGACCTTTATTTAACAGAGATCTAAGGTCAACAAATACTCTTAAGATAGACTTTAACAAACAAAAATCAAAAAATAAAGTAGCAAAAGTTATCAATAAGGTATTCTCTGATGTTCCGTCATTTGTTATCAGTGTTTTAAGTGAAAAAGAGATTCTGGCCGAAAAAATAAGGTCTCTTATAAATCGCTCAGAACCAAGGGACTTTTATGACTTGTGGTTTTTATTTTCAAGAAAAACTGAAATCGACAAAAAGCTAATAAAAGAAAAACTAAAGGAAGAAAAAAGTGACTATAAAAAAATTAGATACCCTTCAGAAAAAGAGTATAAAACCGGATTAAAAAACCTTGTTAGCTTTCTTCCGGAATATAAACAGGTTCTAAAAGAAGTTTCAGGAAACTTAGATGGAATCTTCAATTAATTAGATTACTTAATTTTCTTTTGAGAGTTTTTGTGTTTTTATTTGTTGTGAAAGGGGGTTGGTTGTTTGAATAGGTTGAATGAGTATCTTATATGGGCACAAACACAATATTTATAAACATGTGCCCATATATAATCTTATGGTATATCACGAGATAAGAAATGTAGATGGAAAAAAGCTAAATTATCTAATCCACAATGAAAGAAGAAATGGGAAATGGGTAAAAAAATCAAAATTTATTGGTTATGGAAATTTAGGTAAAAATAAAGTTAAAAAATTAAAAGAGGATTTTGAGATGGAAATTTTGGCAAATAAAAAATACTCTTTCCTTAAGAAAGATGATGTGATAAAAATAGAAAGTCTTAAGAGAGAGTATAATAAAAAAATAAGCAATCTGGAGAAAGAGGAATTAGAACAATTCCAAAAATCCTTCTTTACAGAACTCACATATGATAGCAATGCAATTGAAGGGAATACTCTCTCTCTACAAGAAACCTCCCTGGTGATCAATGAGGGGATTGTTCCTGAAGGAAAAACTCTTAGGGAAATGAATGAGGCAAAAAACCATCTTGAAGCAATAAATTTTATTAGATCTTATAAAGGAGACTTAGATGAAAAGTTTATCCTGAGATTACATTCAATAATATTGAAAAACATCTCTGAGAGATTTGCAGGAAAATATAGGAAAACTAATGTGAGAATTTTTGGAAGTAGCGTGAAATTTCCTTCTGCAGAGAAGGTCCCTCAGCTTGTAAAGAATCTAGTTCATAGATATAAGAAAAATAAGCACCACCCATTTGAACTTGCAACAATCGTTTCAATGGAACTCGTTACAATACATCCTTTTATAGATGGTAATGGTAGAGTGTCCAGACTAATTATGAATTTTCTCCTTAATAAAAAGAATTATCCCTGGATAAATATCTATAATAATCGAAGGCAAAAGTATCTTGAAGCTGTAAGAAAAGCAAATGATGAGGATTATTCACTGATTTTTCCGTTTCTCATTGATACTTTAAAGAAAAACTTAGAAGATTTTGAGATCATTTAACTTGGAAGGGATTCATATGGGCACAATATTCTCTTAATAAGTTTTGTGCCCCTAGGGTTTTTATTTGTTGTGAAAGGAGTTATCCGCTGATTAAAGTTACTTCCCTTAAAGCTATTTAGATTGAGAGGAAGTGTGAGAGCGTTCAAGAGATTTTAGAGTTTTTGAAGGAGTCATTCCTATAAAAAAGAAAAACAGACCTAAGAGAAGTGTTATAGAGGAATACGCAATCACTCTGAAGAAGACCTCGCCTACAACATCCGGAATCAGTCCAAAGAAAAATTGGGTTATAGCATCGTCACCTTCGGGAATAACCAACTCAACCTGCCCCATTCCAATAAAAGAGATTAATAAAAGAATTACTCCCACAACAACAAAGCAAGAGCCAACCCATTTAAATCCGGGCTTTAAGTAATTACGATTCATTACTAATATTATTCCAACCAGAAAAAGAGAGAGAATAAGTGCTCCAACCCAGACATTCTGATAAATAGAAACTCCTCTCCTTATAGACCTAATTTCTTCGCTTTCCAGATTAAGCTCGTCTGCAAGATCCACTTCAGTTTTCTCTGGAATTTCTATTCCCGAAATATCCAAAACAATGTCCACTAATTCATCAGAAGAATAAATTCTCGGCCTACAAACCAGATCACTTAAGCTTCCTTCATCCAAAGACTCAATAATTTTATCTGCCTCTTCAATGCTTGGGCAGACAGGAAGCTCTCTGACTTTATCCTCAAGCATACTTTTTATAAATCCCATATCCATTCCCAGAGTCAATTCAACTTCATCCTGGTCTCCCCTGATAAACGCGAGAACCTCCGAGAAGGCATCTTCTGCAACATCTTCCAGATCAATAATTTCTGTTATCTCGATAATTTCTTGAGATTCTTCTTCACTCAGATTCCCAAACATGGTTTCATTAATAAGTTCAAGAATCTCTCCGTCCTCAATATGATCAGAATAAGTATCAGGATACAAAAGAATATTTAGAGACGCCCCAATAATTCCTACAATCATACTCAAAACCAGAATTATTGATAACAATGCCAACACAAAAGTTTTTCCTTTTCCCATAATACTATTTAGATCCTGCACTTATAAATTTATTAGGTGTTTAGAAGATTTAGGATAGATTATTCGTCCTTCTCAATCTTTTGAATCATGTCTGTGAAAGCCGGCCTTGTTATAAGAACCCCTGCAGTTATTCCAATTATTGTCGTAAATGCGAATCCTTTTAGCAACCCTGCGCCGGCCCAAAGTAAGGGAATCATTGCAACAACCGCTGTGAAATACGCTCCAAGAATAATTGCAAACGCCCTTTTCATTCTTTGTTTCATGCTCAAAAACTCTCCTCTTCTGGCCTCATCCATGATAACTATTTGCTGGTCTATCCCAGTTCCTACAACAATCAAAATTCCTGCTATACTTGGAAGGTCCAAATTCCAGTCGATAAGAGAAGCAATTCCGAGGATAATAATCACTTCCGAGAGACTTGTTAAAAGCATTGCTAAAGAAGATCTTAATTTTCTGTATCTTGCAAAGATTACCAACGCAACAACACCTATTGCAGTTAGTCCCGCGATGAGGATTACTCTTAAAAATTCCGGTCCGAGAGTTGGAGATATCGTATCCATTTTAACAATCTCTAAACTAAATGGGAGGCTTCCGGTAACCAAGAGCGTCTGGAGTTTATGCATTTCTGCCTCGGCCGCATCTACAGCATTTTCCCTAGTGTCTCCTTCAGCGCCTCCTGAAATAGAAATTTGGGTTACAACTCTTCCTTTCAATCCTTCACTAATTCTTAGGCTGTCTACAAGGTTATCATCAAGATAAAGGTCAAGAGGCTCGACAAGGTATCTTCCATCAGGAGTTGATTCTGAGGGAATGTTGGCAGTTACATTTGCATGCCTTTGTGCTGCAACCTCTCTCAAATAAATACTAAACTGAAATCGGCAAGACCATCCTGCTCCGCTCTGTCCGCAGGTTTCTATAAATGCACAGCTCGGGTCTCTGCAAACAGAAGAAATGTCTCTTTCTCCTCCTATGAAGACAGTTTCATTTCCAATCTTTGCTTCGAATTTACCCTGCTGAGAAATCATCTCTTCTAAGTCGCCAGGAGTTGCTCCTGCAACCTCAACAAGCATAAAATTATTTCCTTCAAGATCAGAAACCTGCCTGACACTTATGTCGGTTATTCCAAACTCGTTAAGTCTTCTTTGAGTTATGTCAACAAGATCTCTTGCTTCTTCTGAAGAAAGATCCTGACCCTCTGCCTGAACCAAAGCACGGGCTCCTCCGACAAGGTCTAAACCAAGCTTAAGATTTGTAGGAGTAAGTTCTGAAACAGTAATTCTTGGTGGCTCGTTTGTAAAGACAATAACCTCTGAATCCTTTAATGTAAACGTCGTGCTTATTGTTTCATTCGTGATAAACTTTCCTTGCATAATCTCTGAGAAATCATCTAATGAATCTATTTTTTGCCCGTCAATTTCAGTAATTATCTGCCCTTCCCTCAATCCTTTATTGAAAGCCTCGGTGTTTGGCTCAACGCCTGAAACTAAAATGCCGTCCTGCATAAATTTAGGAGGAATTCCAAAAATTCCTATGAGAGAAAGGATTAAGATTATTACTAGCATCCAGATTTTCCATGTCCAGTTAAGTTTGAATTTCATTTTTACCTCCATGTAAATTTTTGTTTCCGTAAAAGATTAGTATTTTAAACGGTTTTGTTTTAGGAATCATCCAGTGACCCTTGTTTGGAGAAATCCTGCAAAAATCCCCTTCCTTCGCTTCCTCATTATCTGCACCAATAATTTTCCCAGACCCTTCAAGAACATAACAGTACTCAAATCCGTCATGAGTGTGCGACTTTCCTTCTTTATTAAATGTCATTATTTCGACTAGAGGCTCACTTGAAACTATTTCAATCATTCCAAAGGATGTTTCCTTTTTCATCTTTCAGCCTCCTTCCTTTCCACATACCATTTAAGTATTGAGACATTAGTTATCCATGTATTTAGAAGGTCAAAGCCAAGGCCGATAACTAAAACAAGAAATATTTTTGTAAGTGTCGCTGAGAAAGAGCTTACGACATAAAGCGCAATAGAAAGTGCAAGAAGAGATGTGAGGGTCATAGTTATTCCTGTTGTAAATGCAGAGTATAGTCTCTCGTTTATTGTGCCTTCTCTTTTTAAGACCCTGTTTGTTAATAATATGTCTGTGTCGACAGAATAACCTATAAGCATTAGGAATGCAACAACGCCTGCAGTTGACATTGATATTTCAAGCATGTTGAAAATAACCAGGGTCATAATGATGTTTGCAAAAGCGGAGATTATAACTGCTGCAGAAGGAATAAATGTTCTAAAGATGATGAAGACAACAATTGCCATAAAAACGAACGCAAGCAATACAGCGAATAACAACTGTTTAAAAAAGTCCTCACTCAGAGCGCTTCCGGTAAACTCGAAACTGCTATTTTCTTCGGTGAGTTCAACCCCAAGATAAGATTCAAGAACTCCCCTTGTTTCTTGTGCTTCCGATGTTGTTTCTACAACAACTGCAATTTGCTCTCTGGTTACAATGTCGGACATTTCCCTAATTGTAAAACTATCAAACTCACTCTGAAGGTGTTGCTCTAAGTCTGTTACCTCAACCTGTTCAAAAATTGTTACAGAAGTTCCGCCCGTTAAAGAAATATCTCTATAAATAAAATCATCATGAGAAGAATAAAACAAAAACAAATACACAAAACAGAATAAAAATATTACTGCAGGAATTAGCAAGAGTTTCTTATAATTTTTATCATGGAACCTTCCAAACTTTGTTGTGAATTTTTCTTTCTCTGTTGTTTCTGATTTTTTAGTCATTTTTAGTATGCGCCGGCCGAGTTCACTTTGTTCGCTCTCATTCGCCGTAGCGACGTCAAATGAGGGAAACCCGCCCAACCAATATGCGCCGGCCGGGATTCGAACCCGGGCCAATTGGTTGGAAGCCAATTATACTGCCATTATACTACCAGCGCATAAAATAAAGAGCGGAATTTTGTTTAATAAAGTTTACTAATTGAGTGCCCCCGACAGGACTTGAACCTGCGACCTATTCCTTAGGAGGGAATCGCTCTAATCCAAACTGAGCTACGGGGGCTCAATGATTCGCATTTCGCCACTAATCCGCTCAGGCGTGATCGAATTAGGGCTTGCTTTGCTTGAGTGCGGGCGAAAGGATTCGAACCTTCGTAAGCACTAAGCTAACGGATTTTGAGTCCGTCCCGTTTGACCACTCCGGCACGCCCGCTCGTGACTGAAACAGATATCTGCCATATAAAAAGTTTTATAAACACACAGAATGATATATTTTTGAAGACAGCCATAGTAATCGTGTCACACCCAATCTCCATTCCGAACTTGGAAGTTAAGGCGATTACGCCATTTACGTTAGTGTCCGACAAGACGCGAAGCATTGGTGCTGTCTCACTTTTCAATAAATTCCCTTAGGACATCTAATTTCTTTCTATCCTTATTCTTACCTCGCGTGAGAGAATATATTTCTCCGCATTAAACACCTGGCCTCCTCTTCCATTACCTATATAATCTGGATTAGATTAGTGTTCAGCAAGAACCTTTTCTGCCCTTACAAATTTGAAAAATTCAACTAGTGAAGTTAGTGGTTTCATTAGATAAACAAGGCAGAGAACTTTTTAAGGATTTGTTTCCTTTATTCTACATGTCAAAACAAAAAGTTTCAAGGAAAGAGGCAGCCAAGGAGATTGATGAATTTTTTAATAACATCAAAAACAAAACTCCTGGAGAAGTTAAAAAAATAAAAAAATTGGCAATGGGTTATAATTTAAAACTAAGAGAAAAAAAGAAATTGTTTTGTAGGAAATGTTTGGCCCCTTACAGAAACCCTAAGATAAGAATCAAAGAGGGTAAGAAAACTGTTGCGTGTGAAGATTGTAGTCACACTGCCAGATGGAAGATTAAGACTTCTTGAATTTACTTATCGTCTCAATATAGTCTTCCTGTCCTAAGAAAACGGATCTGCAACAGTATCTTTCTAGACCGAGCTCATCAAGAACTTTCTTTGCTTTTTCTCCGGCCGCGACTCGTTTTTTATACTCTTCCCAAAGGTGAGCAACAGGTTTTCCGCAGCTGAAACAACGAACAGGAATTATCATGATATTAGGTCTTAAAGGTTGTTTTTAAAGTTTATTATTGCCATTCTGAACAACCTTCTTTTCAGTAGGTACAAATCTTTAAAAACTCTGGCGAGCAATAACTAAAAATCAAAAGAGTAAAATGAGTAAAAAGTGTATTTATTGTAAGGTAGAAGTTCCGGATGAGAGCGTTATAGATTTCTGTTCAAGGTGTGGAGTCGGCGTCTGGGGAGAGAAGATGTTTAATACAATAGTAAAAAATATGGAAGAGGCCAGAAGCAGAGGAGACCTTGTTTCAACAAATATCCAGGCAAATACGGAAGAAACTTAAAAATACACTTAAAATACCTGTTTTGCCTTATATTTCTCGATAAAAGATAGTTTTTTAAATAGGCTGAATTTGAATTATTTATGGGAAAGAAAGGAACTAAAAAAACCAGAGAAAAAGGAAAAATAAGACTTAGTAACTACTTTCAGGAATTTAAAAAAGGAGATACTGTCGCGGTTGTCAGAGAGGTCTCTTTACAGCCAGGGTTTCCGAGCATAATTCAGGGAAGAACAGGTATTGTTGATGGTAAAAGAGGAAAATCCTACGAGGTAAAAATTAACGATAATAAGAAAGAAAAGAGATATTTTATAGAACCAATCCATTTAAAAAAAATAAAAACTCATAAATTAGAGGCACAAACAGCATAAAATGATAAAAAATAGAACTCCGCTAAGTATGGCAGAATCTCTTGAATACCTTAAGGGGGACGGAGAAAGAGAAACAGAGGTAAAGAAATTTATAGAAAATTTTGTGAGTATTGATTCGGGCAAGGCAAAGAAGCTAAAGGAAAAAATAGAAGGACTTGATTTGCTAAAAATTAAGCCCGAGCATATTGCAAACATTATTGATATAATGCCTAAAAACGGAGATGATTTAAATAAAATTTTTAATGACGTTAGTCTTGACGAAGATGAAAAAAATAAAATACTTCAGACAATTGAAGAATTCAAATAAGGAAAATGGGAAAAGAAGAATATGCAATCGTACTAGATTATTTGCCGAACGGGTATCCTTTGGAGAACAAGCGGATGCCATTAGCTCAGGCTATAGGAGAACAAAATCTGACTCTTTTAGAGTTGGTTCCTAGGAGAGGTGTTTCTTTAGAAGTTGGAGAGAGAGTTTATATTGGTGAGGGTAAGAGAGATAAGGTTTATTACATTCTCGGAAGACTTCACCGTGAGAAGATTAGTGAAGCAGCAAAAAACCAATTGCAAGAATTTATAAATAAAGTTGTTAAGGAAAGAGAAAAGGAATATGTTGAGTTTTTCAACAAAGCTTTTGCAATAAACAAGAGAATCCATCAGATAGAATATCTCCCTGGATTAGGAAAGAAACACCTGAAGGAAATTATTCAGGAAAGAGAGAAAAAACCGTTTGAAGGTTTTGAAGATATGAAAGAAAGAATACCAAAAATTCCCGATCCTGAGAAAGCGATTGAGAAAAGAATAATTCAGGAACTAACTGAATTTGAGAGATACAAATTATTCGTAAACTAAAATGGAACAAGAAAATCAGGCACAAAAGTTAAAACAAGACGAAGAGAATAAGAAATATAAAGAAAGAATAGTGAGAATTCTATCTGAAGATATAGAAGGGGGAATGAATCTTTTCTCAGGACTTACAAAGATAAAGGGCATTTCCTGGAGTTTTTCTAATGTGATATGTAAATCTGTTGGAATTGATAAATCAAGAAAAATTGGTTCTCTGACTTCTGAAGAAGTAGAGAAAATTACAGAATTTATCAAAAACCCTAAGGTCCCTATGAAATTTCTTTTTAACCGGAGATCTGATTTTGAAACGGGGGAGGACGGCCATCTGGCAGGAACAGACCTTGAATTAAAAAAAGAATTTGACATTAAGAGACTTAAAAAAATTAAGAGTTACAGGGGAATAAGGCACGGTGCGGGACTTACATTAAGAGGTCAAAAAACAAAAGGTAATTTCAGAAAACAGAGAAAGAAGGGAATGGGAGTTAAAAGGAAAGGTAAAAAACAATGAAAAGAAAAATAAAGAAATATTCAAAACCGAAAAGGCCTTTCGATAAAGAAAGGATTGAAGAAGAAGCTAAAATAAAGAAAGATTTTGGTCTTAAAAATAAAAAGGAAATCTGGAAAGCAGATTCAAAAATTAAATCCATAAGAGAGAAGGCAAAAAAACTTATTCCTGCTGGAGAGGAAGAAAAACAAGCGTTTTTCGACAGGCTTAAAAAAGTTGGTTTTAATGTAGATTCAATTGGAGATGTCCTGTCTCTTGATAAAAGAGATTATCTTGAGAGAAGGCTTCAAACAATTCTTGTAAAGAAAGGGCTCGTAACAACGCCAAAAATTGCGAGACAATTAATTACCCATAAAAAAGTTCTTGTCAACGGGAGAATTGTAAATATTCCATCCTATGTTGTCCCCCATGATCTTGAGGACAAAATTTCAATAAAGAAGAAAGCTCCAAAAAAACCTGAAGCTAGCTCCAAAAATAAATCCGAGACGCCTGAAACTTCAATAGAAAAGCCTGTTGAAGAAAAAGAAATAGCGGCATAATAAAATGAGTGAAGAAAAACAAAAAACAGAAAAAAAAGTAAAAGAGATTCCTAAGAAACCAGTCAAAGAGACAGAAGTAAAAAAAGAGACTGCTCCAAAAGAAGACACCTCAGAAACAGAAAATAAAAAAGATAAGGATAAGAAAACTAAGGAAAGAAAAAAGGCGGAGGCAGTTCTTAACATTTACACTTCATTCAATAACACTATTGTTCATGTTACAGACATGTCAGGAAAAACACTGACAAAAGTTACGGGAGGAATGGTTACAAAACACGGACGGCTTAAGGCAAACCCTACAATAGCGATGTATATTGCAAAGAGGGTTTCTGAGAATCTGAAAGATATTGGTGTAGGTTCTCTTTATTTCAGGATAAGGACTAAGACAGGAAATCCTGCGCCGGGTCCTGGAGCAAACGCAATAGTAAAAAGCCTCTCTCGTGAAGGTTTTAAAATTCTCAATATACTTGACACTACAAGATATCCTCGCGGAGGACCAAAGAAGGGCGGAGGCAGAAGAGGAAGAAGGCCTTGAATCGTCCAAGCGTGGCCGATTAGAGGAAGGAGACCTTAGATAGTTCAGATGTAACTGGCTAAAAGGCCTTAGTTAAATTTAAATAAGAACATAATCAGTAAAAAATAAAGAAAATGAATAAAATAGAAAAATCACAGGATCAGGTTGTTTTTACGGCGGAAATTGACGAAACTATCGCAAATTCAATAAGGAGATATGTAAATCAGATACCTGTTTTGGCTGTTGATGAAGTTGAAATAAAGAAGAACGATTCTGCTCTTTATGACGAGGCTATCGCACACAGGATAGGCCTTATTCCTTTAAAGTCCGGGAAAAAACCTGCAAAGAAAAGCGGGGAATTAAAGCTTGAAGGAAAAGGAGAAAAAACAGTTTATTCTGAGGATATAACAGGGACGCCTTCAGTAGTCTATAAGAGAATTCCTATCACAGTTCTAACGCCCGGTCAGGAAATTAGTTTAACTGCCTCGATAAGACCTGGGAAAGGTACGGAACACTCCAAGTTTACTCCCGGGATAATGTTCTACAGAAATATTACGGAAGTGATTTTAAGTAAGGAGTTTCTTGATGAAGTGAAGAAGTCCTGTCCTGAGGCCAGTATAAGTGAAAAAGGAGATAAGATAATAATTACTGATGACCAAAAGAATGAGGTTGCGGATGTCTGTGAGGGTATTGCGACGGCAAAAAAGAAGAGTGTAGAGATTGTAGGGAAAGATGGATTGGTTATCACTGTAGAGAGTTTTGGTCAGATGTCGCCTGAAGATGTTTTCAAAATGTCAATAGAAGTTTTGAAAGATGATTTGAAAAGCCTTTCAAAAGATGTTGATAAAGCCTGAGTTTTTTGTTATTGATAATTCTATTACAGATATCTTTTAAAAAGAGATTACATTATTTAGTTACATGCGGGAATGCCGGAGTGGTCAAACGGGACAGGTTAAGGACCTGTTAGCTTAGTGCTTACGAAGGTTCGAATCCTTCTTCCCGCACTCAGGATTCGACGGTCGCAGGATCGAAAACCCGCAGGTGGTTTTCAGGTTCGAATCCTTTCGCCCGCATGAATTCCTCTTGAGATGTCTTCAATCCCAATATTTTTAAATCAGGTTTCCAGATAGAGATATGGAAAGAAAAAATAATTCCTTTGAAGAAATCTGGAATACTTTGAAAGACTCAAAAAAAGTTTTAATAACCTTACATCCAAAACCAGATGGAGACAGCCAGGGTTCATGTATTGCTATGAAAACTGCTCTTGAAAAAGAAGGTGTGGAAGTTAGATTAATAAGTAGAGACCAGGTTAACGAAAACCTCAAGGGATTTTATTCTGATGAGATTGAATTTGAAAAAAAACTTGAAGATTTTGACTTAGAAGAATTTGAGTTTATTATTTTTCTGGACCATGGAACTTTAGGCGGGCATTCTGAAGAAATAATAAATAGCGAGAGAATTAAAGAAAAAATGGTTAATATCGACCATCATGAAACAAACTCCTTTTATGGTAAGATGAATTATGTAAATAGTAACGCTCCTTCTTGTGCTTCTGTTTTGGTTGAAATGTTTAAAGAAATAGGGGTGGAGTTTGACAACAAAATATGCAGGGCATTACTTTTAGGAATCTGTACTGACACTAATTTTGGAGAGTACAGAGATTCTGCGGATTCTCTTGAAAAAATGGCTTTCCTTGTAAAAAAAGGAGAGATAAATTTTCAAAAAGAGTTTGTGATTCCTATCTTAAGAAGTGATTCCTGGGAATTAAAAAAGTTTCACGGAATTCTCCTCACTAATATGGAAAGAAAAGTTATTGGAGGAAAAAATATTTTCTATAGTTACGCAACAAAAGATGAGTGGAGAGAGTTAGGCCTTGAGGTTTCTGATTTGAGATTAGGTGTGATTTGTATGCAGGGCATGGCCGGATGGGATTTAATCTTTATACTGACAGAACTTGAAGGAGAAATTAAAGGTTCTTTTAGAAGTAAAGATTTGGACACAACCATATATTCAAAAGCTCTTGGAGGGGGAGGGCATCAGAAAGCTTCAGCATTTCTTCTAGAAACAACCGATATGAAAAAATCTTTAGGGAAGGTCCTTAAAACAATTGAGGAGAAAGGATTTGTTGATGCATAAGTTTTAAATACTGTAAATTGTGGACATTTACACCTGCGAGTTGAGAACTCGGCGTTAGCGGGACTTTTTAGTTCTGTTAATGTTAATTGATTCAAATAATAAAAAAATGAAAACTAAAGCGAAAATAAATAATCAGATAAAAAGAAAAACAGATCCTCAGTTAGTTGAAACAATAATTGCGGCACAAAAAAATAAAGGGTGGCAGAGGGTTGCCGAATTACTTTCAGGGCCAAGGAAGAAAAGGATTAATGTTAACTTAAATGACCTAGAATCTATATCTGAAGAGGGGGAGACTGTTGTTGTTCCGGGAAAAATTCTTTCTCAGGGAGACCCAAATAAAAAGGTAAAAATTGCGGCATTAAATTTCTCGAGAGGGGCAAGGGAGAAACTATTAAAGTCTAAAATTACTCATTCAACAATACTTGAAGAAATCCGGAAAAATCCTGAAGGTAAAAAAATAAAGATTATAACAAACAAAAAATGAAGATAATTGATGGAAAGAACGCTGTTTTGGGGAGACTTGCAAGTTATGTGGCTAAGGAATCTCTAAAGGGAGAGGAAATAGTTGTCCTCAATTGTGACAGTGTTATAGTAACCGGAAGAAGAAAAGATATAGAAGATAAATGGTGTAAAAGAAGGCAGAGAGTCGGTTCGGGGCAGAAGGGTCCGAAACATTCAAGACTTTCTCATTTAATAGTTAAGAGAGCTATTAGAGGCATGTTGCCAGACCATAGATCAGGAAGGGGAAAAATTGCATTCAAAAAAATAAAATGTTACTCTGGAATTCCTAAGGAATTTGAAGACAAAAAGAAGATTGTTGCTGGAAAAGGAGTTAAATCCCGGTTTGTTCAGGTTAAAGAAATTTCGGGTAAACTTAGAAATTGAATAAAAATAAAATGGATAGAATAGTTACTTCAGGAAAAAGAAAAAGGGCCGTCGCAAGAGCGGTAGCTAAAAAAGGTACAGGGATAATAACAATAAACAAAAAGAATTATGAAAATCTTAAATTTTTAGAGAAGCTAAAGATTGAAGAGCCTTTAAGAATTTCAAAAGACGTTCTTGGAAAAGATAATTTTGATTTTGACATTTCTATTAGCGTTAAAGGAGGGGGCTCGGTAAGCCAGATTGAGGCTGCAAGACTTTCACTTGCAAGAGCAATAATCGCGTTCACAAAAAACAAAGATATTGAAAAATCATTCACTGGTTATGATAGAAATCTTCTTGTTGCCGATGTTAGGAGAAAAGAAGGATACAAACCCGGAGACAGCAAGGCAAGAAGTAAGAGACAGAGTTCTAAGAGGTAGTTAATCAAAGTTTAAAGGAATATAATGGAGATTTCTTGCAATTTCAACCAGTGGTGATTTATTAAGTAGGTTATTTGCAATTTGGTGAGATAAATAGATTAGTTCCGGACACTGGTGAACTCCTTTTCTTTTAACAAAGTTTTTTAGAGTAACATCAAGGTCTTGTTCTGCAATCTTCTCAAGGAATCCTCTTCTATCCTTTCTTTTTAGTTCTCCATCAAGACCCAACTTTACTTTATCCGGTTTATCTTTATCAGATATTATCTCTTTTATTAAAAAAGGAGCTACATTGGAGAGATTTGAATAATTTATCTTTGCCATTCCGTGAGGAACAATCGTAAAAACATAATTGAAATCATTTTCCATGCATTCAACGACTCTTGCGTAATTTCTCCGGTTAGGGTGTTTCTTTTCTTCCCAGAAAAAACTATCGTAAGAATAAGATGCAACAATTATTTCTCCTATCCTGGGTTTTGTTTCTCCATGGTTTGACTCATCCATACCAATGTAGAGCACCTCTTTTTTCAGCATAGGTTATATAATAAAAAATCAGTTATAAAGAATTGTGTTGTGGAAAGTATTTATTTAACGCCAATCCTCTCAAGCTTGTTCTGAACATGATTAAAAAGAGTTGAAGAGATTATTGGCTCGTGGGTTCCTTCAAAAACCTGATTGTTGAATTTTATCTTTCCTATATATGCGAAATTCCTAAGAATCTTTTTTAGACCGTTAACGGAAAGTTTGTGTTTATCTGCAATTCTTCTAAGGCTTAGGTTTTCATTCAGAAATTCCTCAAATATTTCTTCCACCTCTTTTGAGTTTTCTGCCGGCACGAGTTTCCCTTTTTCAATTCTATATCCGAAAGGAGCCCTTGACATAATGCTTCCTTTAATCGCTTTCTTTACCATTCCGTTTAGTTGTCTTTCTCCTGGTTTGAAATGCTTTCTAAAGCTTTCAAGATGGACTCCCTCAACCTTCTCTTTTAGATATTCCTCGAATGAATTTTCATCACTTGGAGAAAGCTTATAACAAATATTGCAAAGAAAAACACCCAAAATCTCTTTATTTGAATCTGATTCATGACCGCACTTTTCACATTTCATATATTCTTTAGTTTAGTAAACTTTATAAAATTGGGGTTTTTTCTAATTGTAGATGGACAGACTTAGTCTTGTTCTGAAAATAAATGAAACGGAGGGGTAAATGAGTAAAAGAATTTATGTAGGAAATTTACCTTGGAGTGTTACCAAGGACAAGCTTGAAGAGCTTTTCTCGTCTTATGGAGACATGGAAGACGCAATTGTTATTGCCAATAAGTACACCGGTCGTTCCAGAGGTTTCGGATTCGTAACTTTTAAGAATGACGCGGATGCGGACAAGGCAATTGAAGGCATGAACGAGAAAGAGGTTGAAGGAAGACCTCTGTCTGTAAAAGAAGCAAGGCCTCCAAAGAATGAAGAAGAGGAGAAAAAAGAATCTCCTCAGAAAGCAGAAGAGAAGCCAGAAGCAGAGCCTGAAAAAAAGGAAGAGAACAACTCCGAGGAAAAACCTGAAGAAGTACAAGAAGAGAAAGAATCTGAAGAAAGTAAAGAAGAATAAGTAGTTTTTTATAGGGGAATAATCTCGCAAAAGCATGGTCAAAGTTTTAGTTCATCATGCAGAGATTGGGTTAAAGGGAGGCAATTTTTCATATTTTGAAAAGAAGTTAGTGGAAAATGTAAGAAAGATTTGTAAGAAAGATGGCTTATCGTTGAAAGAAATTAAAAGAAAAGATAAAAAGATTTTTTGTGAGTTTGACGGGAGAGATAGCGATTCAATCAGAAGAAAGATAAAGGGTGCGCTTAAATGCGTGTTTGGAGTAAAGTATTTTGCATTTGTTTCTGAATCAAAAAAAGATATTGAAAGTATTAGGAAAGAGGCAAAAAGGATTCTCTTAGGAATGGAAGAAAAAGAGATTGCGTTTAAAACAAAAAGAGGAGATAAGAAGTTTTCAATGAATTCTCTTGAAATAAATAAGGAATTGGGGGATATTGCGACAAGCCTTGGAATGAAAGTAAATTACAAATCAGATAATATTCTCTTCATAGAAATAGGGACGAGAGTTTTTATGTATACCGAAAAAGTTGAAGGAAACGGAGGTTTGCCTGTGGGAACTTCTGGAAGGGTTCTTGTTCTTCTCTCGGGAGGAATTGATTCTCCAGTAGCAGCGTGGCTTGCGATGAAGAGAGGATGTAGAGTAGATTTTTTACACTTCTATGCTAATAAAAATGAAAAGGAAGTTTTGAAAACAAAGATGAAAAATGTTATAGAAACAATAAATTCATATCAGGTAAAGTCCAAAGTGTATTTCATCCCCTATCATCTTTATGAAATTGAAAGCCAAGGCAAGGTTATGCAGGGTCTTGATTTGGTTGTATTCAAACATTATATTATGAAAGTCGCTGAGAAAATTGCTTTGGAAAAAAAGTATGATGCGATTGTAACAGGAGATAATCTTGCCCAGGTTGCGAGTCAGACAATAGAAAATCTAAGAGCTTCATCACACGAAATTAGCGTTCCTATTCTTAGGCCTTTAATTACTTATGACAAACAGGAAATAATTTCACTCTCAAAGAATATTGGAATGTATGATATAAGCATACAGAAGTATAAAGATTGTTGTAGTATTCTCTCGAAGAAACCTTCAACAAAAACAAAAATGAAAGATTTTGAAAGAGAGGTAAAGAGAATTGATATTCAAGGGCTGGTTGAAAAGAGTTTAAAAGAATCGAGGGAAGTCTTCTTTAAGTAGATTGATTCCTAAACAAAAATCAAGAAAGTTTTTATACAGCGGTTTTCTAGTTAAAAAATAAAGAGGGATTAAATGAACGCTGTCTGGATTTTAGTTATTGCATTTGTGTGGTTTTTTATAGGATACCGTTTCTACGGGAGATTTATTGAAAAAAGGCTAAAGATTAGTGATAAAAATAAAACGCCTGCCACAACACAAAAAGAAGATATTGATTATTCTCCATCGACAAAACCCTTCCTCGTTGGACATCATTTCGCGTCTATCGCAGGGGCAGGACCGATAATCGGGCCAATCCTCGCAGTTTCTTATTTTGGATGGGGCCCTGTTGTTTTATGGGTTTTACTTGGTGCTGTTTTAATTGGAGCGATGCACGACTACACTGCGTTGATGGCCTCTGTGAGAAACAAGGGAAAAAGTGTTTCGGTTATAACAAAAAAATATCTTAGTTCAAAGGCAGGCTGGATTTTTGGGGTGATGATATTGCTTACATTAATTCTTATCATAACTGTATTTAGCGTGTCTGCTGCAGAAAGCATCATTGAAAAACCCGACCTAGTGATACCTCTTCTTGCCATAACACTAATTGCAGTGGCTCTTGGATTCGGGGTGAGAAAATATGATTGGAATTATAAAATCTCTAGTGTTGTTGCAATAATCCTTATTTTCTTTTTTGTCTGGATAGGAAACATGTTCCCTTTAACACTTCCAATAGAAAATCCAATGTTGTTGAGAAATACGTGGGTAACAATCATCTTTGGATATGCGTTCCTTGCCTCAATAATTCCGGTCTGGATTCTTCTAAGGCCGAGAGATTATTTGAGTGCGATACAAATGACTCTTATTCTTGGTTTAGGATTCCTTGCAGTTCTTATTGCAAGACCGGTGATTAATGCACCTGTTTATGTTTCTGGAAGTGCGTTCCCTCTCTGGCCGATACTGTTCATTACAGTTGCGTGCGGAGCCATCTCAGGATTCCACGGGCTTGTTTCCTCGGGAACGACAAGCAAACAGTTATCCAAGGAAAGTCACGGAAGAGCGGTTGGATATGGAAGTATGATTCTTGAAGGGCTTCTTGCTATACTCGTAACGATTGTTGCGATAGCCGGACTAAGTTGGGGTTCTGGGGCTGGAAGTTTCCAGGGAACTCTTGACCAGGGATGGATTGTCCTGTTCTCTACCGGATTTGGAAATATTGTAGGAAACATAGTTCCGGTTTTAAGTGTCAGTATTGCAGCTCTTCTCGGAGCTTTCATGGTGAATCAGTTTATACTTACATCTGTAGATACATCAACAAGACTTGGAAGATTTATCATATCAGAAAACCTTTTCCCAAAACTCAAAAACAAAGTTCTTATAACGATGATTACTCTTGTTCCTGCCTGGCTTCTTGCAGTTACAAATTCTTACGAAACCCTTTGGAGGCTTTTCGGAACGAGCAATCAGCTTATCGCCTCAATAACAATGATAGGTGTTTCTGCATTCTTTATTTCTAAAAAAACGACTAAGGTCAAATTCATAGTAATTCCTGCGATATTTGTGCTTATCACAACCCTGTCTGCACTGGTTTACCTGACGTTCTTCCCAGGAGGATATATAAGTGAAGGGAATTACTCTCTTACAATAATCTCTGTATTGATGTTTGTTCTGGGTATTTTTGTGGCTCGTGAAGGCTTTAGTGTTTTAAATCAGAGCAGAAAAAAGAGCGGTAAAAAACTAAGGAAAAAATAGAAATGTCTATCTTTTCTTGATTAGTTCTCTTTGATTAAGAATCATTAAAATGACTGCAGGAATTATGTAAAGCCAGTTAACAGTGAAAGACAAGGCAATAAATCCCAGAGCGATTATTGAATAAACCACGACACGGTAATTTGGTTTCTGGTTTTCAGGAACCTGTTTTTTTCTTTTGGATAGTTTTTTGTTTTTCTTTTTCTTTTTCATCTTAATACTAATATTTGTAAAGGTGTTTAATAAGATTTACCTTTTCTTTTTTAATCTCTATTCCTTCCTGCCTAAGTAATTTTATTTTTTCTTTTGTCCCTTTTGCAAATCCTCCAACGTCTCCGTCTGATTTCACAACCCTGTGGCATGGGACATCTTTGTGAGGATTTTTATTCATTGCATTTCCAACCGCGCGATATGCTTTTGGTTGGAGGGACTTCGCAATTTCTTTATATGTTGTGACTTTTCCTTTTGGGACTTTCTTAAGGAAAATGTAACAGCGTTCATTAAAACATTCTTTCATTTAAAGTCCATCCAAAGGAGATTTTATTTTCTTCAATTCTTCACTTGAGATGTGGGTATAAATTTGGGTCGTTGAGAGATCGGCATGTCCAAGCAATTCCTGGATTTTTCTTATATCAACTCCTTTCTCTAAAAGATGTGTCGCAAAACTGTGCCTTAATGTGTGGGGATGAACATCTTTTTTTATTCCGACCTTACCTACATATTTCTTCAGGATTTTTTGTATATTTCTTTCAGTCATTCTTCCTCTCAGTCCAGAGAACAGATACTCTTGTTCTTTTTGTTTTTGTTCCTCGATATGTTTTACAAGTGCTTTCTTAAGATTTGAGGGAATGTTGAATAACCTGTCCTTTTTTCCTTTTGCCTGGACAACTCTTCCTGTTTTTTCTTTTATGTCTAGATCATTTATTTTAAGACTCACAAGTTCTGAAACTCTGAACCCACAAGCATATATCATGGAAATCATAAGTTTAGATTTTTTATTGTCTATAGAATTCAAAAGAGTTTTTACCTCTGCTCTTGTTAAGACGGACGGGATTCTTTTTTCCTTTCTTGGTCTTTTAATTCCGAGTGTAGGGTCTTTTTTAAGAACATTTGAAAATGCATATCTTATTGCAGAAAGGAAAAGAGTGACTGAGGACGATGCTTTGTCAGAGAGTTTTTCTGCCATGAACCTTTTTACATCGTCTTCATCGACTTCTTCAGGATTTTTCCGGGTAAAATCAAGCAACTCTTTGTTTGCCCTAATGTAATTTTTTAAGGTATGTTCTGAGGCTCTTGAGATTTTTATATCTGTTTCAACTTTTTCGAGAAATTTTTTAGATTCCATTTTCAAACCTCTTCTTACACTGATTACACCTTGAGATTAAATCTCTTTTATTAAAATCCTTGTCAATATATCCTGCATTAAACGATTTAAATTTAGGTAAGGGCGACATATGAACGAATCCTCTTTTTATCATTTCAGTAACTAGTTCGTCGTGTCTCTTCTTTATGTTATGAATCTCTATCTGGCCCATCTCTATATGTCCTTTAAGGCTTTTTCCTTTGTTCATGCTTCCTACTGCCTGATGGAGTTCTTTATGTTCTCCTAGCAGGTGCTGGTTACACAATATTTCTGGAGGAAGGTTCCACATTCTAGTCATTTTATGTTTCGAGAATCTTTGAGGATTTTCTCAAGTTCCCTAAAAGTCTGTTCATTGTTTTTAAACAAAATTGTTTTTATCCCGAGCTTTTCTGCAGGTTTTGTATTCCAGTCCCTGTTGTCAATAAAAACTGCCTCTGAAGGTTTAACTTTTAGTTTTTTTAAAGCGAGATTGTATATTTTTGGATCTGGTTTTCTTATTCCCACATCACAAGAAACAATCACAGCATCAAATTTATCTGCTTTCTTTTTATCGAGTAAAGCTTTTTTGGAAAAATGCCATTGGTCGGAGAGTATTGCAATCTTATATCCTCTTTTTTTAAGTTTGAATGCATAAGTGTAAAGCTCCTTGTTATTCTTAAAAGTCTTTTTGTAATTTTTAACGATTATTCTTTCTATTTTTTTGGGTTCCATGCCAAGATTTTTTGCTATGGTGTTCAGAGTTTTTTTCTCGGAAACCTTCCCCTCAATACTCCTTTCATAAACTCTATCGATTGAATCTACCCATTTATCCAAGTCAATCTTAAGGCTTTTCGCCATGAGGTTATGAAAACTTTTTGAAAGGCTGGATCCTGGCTTAAGCTCAACATCCAATGAAAGAACGCCGTTCATATCAAAAATCACCGCTTTTATTTCTTGTTCCATTCTAGAAGATTATACGAACTCTTGTTTATAAGGATTTGGTTAAATTTAAATATAAGGATTATTTCTTTAGATAATGGTCAATTCAAAGATGATTGTGGGAATTGTAATAGGACTGATTATAATTGCAGGAATTTCATTAACGTTGTTTTTAGGTCCTGGAGAAAACGCGACGGGAGAGACTGTTGAAAATATTGGACAAGAAGCAATTCAAAATCCTGAAGAAACGGAAGGAGTGGTTATTGAGATGAGCTCTGATAGTTTTTCTCCATCGGAGATTACAATCTCTCAAGGGGATAGTGTTACTTTCGTTAATGTAGGAACAAGGTCTCATTGGCCTGCATCTGACGCCCACCCTGTTCATGACATTTATCCTCAATTTGATTCAAGAAAAGGAATCTCTCCAGGGGAAAGTTGGAGTTTTACTTTTGAGAGATTAGGAACATGGGAATATCATGACCATAGAAATCCGGGGCTTAAAGGAACTATCAAAATTACGGATTAAATAACTAAATTCTTTGGCACCATTCGCACCCTTCAGAGGGGCATTCGCTTTCAAGAAGATTAATTGCTTTTCTAAATTCTTTTTCTGCATTTTCCGTATCTGTGTGCATTTTCTTAAGTGTTGTATCAAAAATGACTTCTCCTGTTTCCGTAACTTCCTTTGGAACATAAAAAAGCAGAAATCCAATATCTTCAGTCTCATAGCCGTTTTTCCTGAGAAGGAAATTATACAAATCCATTTGAAGCCGGTAGTGCTCGTGTGTGTTTTCCTTTAAATCATATCCGCGAGTTTTATAATCAAGAACAATCAATTTGTTTCCTTTTTGAAGAATGTTGTCTACCGCGCCCCTAAGTAAATTTCCTTTCTCATCAATCCATGAGATTCCTCTCCAGTTATTTTGCCAGGCAGTCAGAAGATCCTTATCTTTGAAAAGTTTCATTTCTGTGCAGTCGGGATGTTCTCTTATTTCAGGAGGAAGCTCATCTTTTTCCATGAATTTATCAAAGTGTTTTTTTAGAACTCTATCCATTCCTGACGGGAGGCTTGGAAATATTCCTGCGGGCCTTTTCCAGACTCCGTGTTTTTCGAGCCAGAAACATCTTGGGCAATCTTTCATTAGGTTTAGCGAACTCGGAGAAAGTTTAAAATTTATTTTTCTTTGGGATTCATCCATTTTATTCAGGAATAAAAAGAACTGCTTATAAAAAGCTGTTGATTAAAAAAGAATCACAACAAGAACTGCAAGAACAACCATGTTTGAAAAATCAGCCACGCCCGTAGTAATTGGAATCAAAAAGTTGTTGGGGTCCTCGTTCTTTTTATAAAAATAGAGTCCTGAAAAAACCGCTACCAAAAAAAGAATGTTTGTAAGGAGAATCATATCTATAAAAACTATCAAAAATACTTTTATTGCAACTCCTAAAACAATCCCTTCCGGAGAAAAATATGTAATTCCAATTGCAACAAGAGAGCTTAGAACAGACGCAAAGATTGCCATTATTAAAATCTGTGAAAATAATTTTCTTAAATCCGGTGTTTTCCACCACTTCTTTTTTACTTTTCCGTCATATAACATCTCAGAGAATCTTGAGGAAACCACCGTTGCATAATTTCCTACCATATTATTTAGCGCGGGTAAAAGAAGAACGAGAGGGAAAATGGAAAGGAAAAGTGTTTCTATACTATTAAGTGCAAAACCTCCAAAAGAGCTTATGATTGATGCAAGGATTAGTATCTTTATACTTTCTTTTATTATCGTTCCCGAAACGTTCTTACTTTTTCCGTACTCTTTGACATAAAATAATGTCTGCTTAGAGATGCCGTGTTTTTTGTGAACTTTATGAATCAGATCATGATTTTTCTCTCTCTC
This sequence comes from Candidatus Pacearchaeota archaeon, assembly GCA_040879785.1. Lineage (GTDB taxonomy): Archaea > Nanobdellota > Nanobdellia > Pacearchaeales > GW2011-AR1 > ASMP01. Next base: position 245,277 of record JBBDJR010000006.1, on the reverse strand, counting down.
AAGCTTTCTTATGTCCTGCAAATATTTTTTCAGTTCTTTTGTTATCATTTTCATTTTAAACGATTAGGAAAATTATTATGAGTAGGGAAAGAATGCTTGTAACATCTCCCGCTGTTGTTACCAAAGGACCCATCATATTGTTAGGGTCGTAGCCTTTTTTGAATAGTTTAATTGTAGCGTAAAGTGTTATATGGTCGAGGAGGAATGTTGAGATGATGCCTGCAAGTAGGGGAACAAGGATTATTTTTGGTGTGATTATGCCTGAAACAAAATAATTAAATGTGAATGCGACAAGACCTAGAAGGAGTGAAATGATTGCTGCGAGGAAGAGTGATGCAGAAAGATTTCCTTTAACAATTCTGTCGTTTTTTCTATCAGGACTTATAAGCCCGAGAAGAAGTCCGACAGTTACCCTTGATGCCAGGCCTCCGCTTATATTCCCCCTCATTGCCATAAACCCCGGGATGATAATGAGCATTCCAGGAATAATAAAAATTTTATCTAAATATACTACCAAGACAATTCCTGAAACCAATCCTCCTATAATTGCAAAAAACTGGGCTGAAAAGATTTCTTTAAAATTTTTATCAAATATTTTCATTTTTCCCTCTTCTGTCCTAATTTATTAGAGCCGTCCTAGCTTAAAAATATATCGAACATTTTCTGTATGTTAAAATGTAAAATAAACCCGCAAAACTTAAAAGGGGTCTCTTATTGGATATTTCATGGCTATAAAAGATGGAGATAAGATAAAAGTAGAGTATGAAGGAAAGCTCGAAGACGGACAGGTTTTTGATAGTTCCAAACAGGGAGAGCAAGGCCAGCCTCTTGAATTTGAGGTTGGGGCAAAACAGGTTATCCCTGGATTTGAAGATGCTGTAAAGGGAATGGAAAAAGGACAGAAAAAAGAATTCAAAATTTCATCAGATCAGGCTTATGGCGAAAAAAGGGATGATTTAAAAAAAGATATTCCAAAAAGTTCTGTTCCTGAAAACCCTGACGGAAAACAGCCGGAGCCAGGAATGGTTTTGATGGTTCAGTCACCTCAAGGACAGCAGTTCCCTGCACAAATTGTTGATGTTAAAGAAGAAACGATAACCCTTGACCTTAACCACCCTCTTGCAGGAAAAGACCTTTTCTTTAATATTGAAGTTGTAGATGTTCAAGAAGGTGCAGGTTCAGCAGGAGCAAGTGAAGGAACAGAGGCGGCAGATTCTCAGTAAAAATTGTTCTAAGACAAATAATTAGATTATCTTTTATTTAAATTCCAATATTTATTTAAGTTGTGTAATGTTAATCTTTCTCTCATTTGTTTTTTATAATATTCTTTAACTTCTTTGTTCATATCGCAATTAAAACTCCAACTTTTTTCCCATCTCTTAATTTTAATTGCATTTCTAACCTCTTTCTTCTCAAATGTTAATTCTCCAAGATCAATCAAAACAACTCTCCCTTCTTTATCAACTCCATTATTTATTGTCAAATTAAAAACTCTCTCAGAAAAACCATTCTTCCAGCATTCAACCATTAACTCTATGAATTTATCAATCCAAATTTTTGATTTTTCAAAATCTCTCCTTAAGTAATCACTCAGAATCTCAACTTTATCTTGTTGAATTTCATTTTTATTAAAAATGGGGTTTGCTAACAACTCCAAATCAATTCCTGATTTCCGAATATTATCAATTGAGTTTTTTCCAATTAAAACAGATTTGTTTATTTCGTTCATTAATTTAATTGGTTTCAATAATAAACCCGGTGTCCATTTAATCAACTTTGAAGCCCTCTGAATTTTAGATGTGGATTTTTTGATTACTTTATTTCTATTAGAATAAACATTAAATTGTAATCCTTGTCCAACTTTTTCCATAAATAATCCAGATTGAACAATGTTCATAAATATACTTATTTTATAATCAGATTTAATATATAAGGAAGAACTATCTTCTTCCGGAACCCTGCCTTCTGGCGTTTCTTATTTTTCTGCCTTGGGGATTTGAACTTCTACTTTTATGGAATCTTCTCTGATTTCCTGAATCCGAAGACCCTCCGTCTCTGCTTCTAAATCCTCTGCTTCCGCCACGATTATCTCTCCCGCTTCTTCCGCCTCTTGAATCTCTGCTTCCGTGAGTTGTTCTGGCTCCTCTTGAGGGAAATCTTCTTCCGGGACGTGGACCTTGCCCATCCGGTCTTCCAGGCCTTCTTGACCTTTGTTGACCTCTTGGTTTGTTTGCATTTTCGCTGGCTTTAAAATAAACTCTTTCAAATTTAGGAAGAGACATTTGTTCTATGCTCTGTTGCATGTATCTCGTTGCTTTCCTAAAATTCTGATAATCTCTCGAAGTTAGAATTGTTATTGCTTTCCCGTCTTTTCCTGCTCTGGCGGTTCTTCCGATTCTGTGAGTATAATCTTCCCTTGTGTTTGGGAAATCATAATTATAAACATGCGAAACTCCTTTTATGTCGAGCCCTCGCGCAGCCACGTCAGTACAAACAAGAATAAACTTCTGGCTTTTGTGAAAATGTTTAAGGACCTTTTCTCTTTTTGACTGGCTTAGATTCCCGTGGAGAGCCATTACATCAAATCCTTGTGTTTCAAGATTAGCAGTAACAAGGTCTGCATTTCTTTTTGTGTTACAGAAAACCATTACAAGATTCGAGCCTTCTTCTTGAAGTAAATGAACTAATAGTGAGAACTTCTGGCTTTGAGGAACATCATAAAATGCCTGGCTTAGTTTTGAGGGGTCAACTTCTGGCTCTGCAGAGATTTGTTCAGGGTCTTTCATATATCTTTTTGATATTTTTGCAATATCTGAAGAGATTGTTGCAGAAAATAGCAGGGTTTGTCTTTCCTTTGGACAGAACTGAATAATGTCTGTAACGTCATGAATAAATCCCATGTCGAACATTCTATCTGCCTCGTCGAGAACAAGAACTTTTACATTCGATAAATCTATTGTTTTTCTTGAAAGATGGTCCAGGATTCTTCCCGGAGTTCCGACGACAACTTCTGATCTTCTCAAATCTCTTATCTGGTCTTCTATTGAAACTCCTCCGTAAACTGTGGCAATATTAAGATGTTTATTTTTTGAAAAATCTCTTATTGCTTGTGAGACCTGCTGGGCAAGCTCTCTCGTCGGTGTTAAAACGAGTGATTGTATTCCTTCATTTGGCTTTACTTTTTTTATGATTGGTACTGCAAAGGCGAGGGTTTTTCCCGAGCCTGTGGCGCTTCCTCCAATAACATCTTTCCCTTCAAGCGCGAGAGGAATTGCTTTTTCCTGGATTTCCGTCGGAGAATCAAATCCTGCATCTCCGACTATCTCCAACAATTCTTTTCCGAGTCCTAATTCTTCAAAGGTTTTCATTTTACATAATTTTCAACAGGAAGTTTCTTTTAAGCTTATTGTTTTCCTTCTTTTCCTGGCCTTACTAGAATAGTAAAGCTAGAGTAAAGTGCCATAAGGCAATAACCCAAAGAATTTAATTGTCAGTTTGTAATCTCTGCACCGACGTTATTAACATCTTCCTTAATTTTTTCAGTAATTTGCCCTTTATTAATCTTGAGTTTTTCGAGTTTGGCTTCTTGGACTGATTTTTTGCTTCTTAGCCCGCCTAATTCCATTGTAGTATTAGTTATTTTAGATGTCAATTCACTTAGTCTCCGTCTTGATTTGTCCTCTTTTATTTCATCTTCAACATTTGATAGTTCTTTATTTCTATCTTCAATCTTGTTTATTTTTTCTTTAAACCTCTCGTTGGGAAGATTAGCTTTTTCAATTAGTTCAAGAATTCTTTTTCCTTTATCCTCATTAAAAGAATCTCTAAAATCATCTCTGTATGACTTAATAATTTCCATTTTATCGGAAAACTGGTGGTAAAAATTTCCGAGAGTCTTAAAATCAATTAGCTGTCTCAAAGAGAAAATATCTCGGTCAATTTCCTCTCTTAAAGATCTCTGTTTGTTTTGTTTTTCAAGATAGTTTTTGTAGTCGTTGCTTTCTTTTATCTCTTCGGTTTCTTTTAGAAGTTTTTTGCTTTCTTCCTGTTTCTCTTTTATTTTTTCTTCAGCTTCCTCAATCTCTTTTTGGAATTTTTCAGTCTCGCTATCCGCGTGCCTGATATATTTCAGCCTTTTTTTAAGAAGAGAAATCGTTTTTGATTTTTGGATTAGTTCATCGTTATTCTTGAATATATTTTTTAGTTTGTTAGAGAATTCTTTTGTTGTTTCGTGGAGTTCTCTGGCTTCTTTCCCTATAAGAATTGTTGCTCTCTCATAGCTTTTTCCTGCTTTTTTGGCGAAGGTTGCAAAAAGACTCTCAAATTTTGAAACTGTCTGTTGCAGGCTTTCTTCTTCAAGTGATTTAAAATTCTGTATCAACTCTTTTACAAAACCAACATATTTCTCCCTTCCTTCTTTTGACTGCGACTTAAGCCTTTCGTCCGCTTTTTTTGAATCAACATCAACTCCTTCAAGAACTTTTATTTTTTCTTCCGCCTCTTTTTCAAAAGCATCTGTTCTCTCTTTAATCGAGGAAAATATCTCTTTCTCTTTCTGTTTGTTTTCTTTCTCTTTTTCATCCAGCCAGGCACCAAGTTCCGAAAAGCTCAGCTTTTGTTTCTCTGGCTCGGGCTCTGGCGCCTTCTTCTTTCGAGCAAATTTTTTCAGGAAGTTTAAGATTGTCATGGAAAAGGTAAATAATCTGCACTTAAAAAATATTGGTGTTGTAGAAAGGGTTTTAAGTGAGATTCTGCTTAGTAATAAATGATAGATTTTATTTTAGAAATTGACTGGCTTTTGTTTTTTCATTTTGCAGGCATAATTATCGGACTAGGGGCTGTTACTGTAATTGATTTGATGGGTTTTATATCCAGAAAAGACAAAAAGTGGACTCGGACAACGATTCAGGCGCATCATGTTACAAAGCCGTTAATCTGGATTGGTTCACTTCTCTTAATTGCAACATTTGTATTTATCTTCCCGCGAGAGGGCATTACCACATTAAACCTGGCAAAATCTGGCCTATTGGTAATCATGGCCTTAAATGGTTCTTTCTTATCTTTTTATGTTAGCCCGAGATTGGACAAACTTGCAGGAAAAAATGTCCTTCTTCATTCATCCCTACAAAACAAAATAGCAACAAGCATGATTATCTCCTTCCTCTCCTGGTGGATTTTCGTTCTTCTTAGTGTTTCTGGTTTGAGAATTTAATTAAGGAATAAGGGGTGGTAGATTTGGTAAAAATAAATTTTTAAGAATTTGTATTTTCGAGATTTTTTGAGATAAATCACGTTCGAACATGCCCAATATATGGACTTCGCACAATCTACATTATGCGAATCTTTTACGCGTAAAATGGGTTTTAGGCTAGAAAACTGTATTTTGAGCGTTTTTTGGTTAAAATCTAGCCTTATGGAAGGAAATCTCTGCCTTGTTTTTTGTTTGTGTTAACTTAGGTTATCTTTGTGATTCTTTTCCTTTTTCCTCTAACATTGAGATTTTCCCACGTAACCAGGAGATTTCTTGCTCTCTCCTTGAAACATATTCTTTGATATCATAAATCCCTCTTAGGTCAGATGTAAACCCTGGTGTGTAAGGACTTATCTTTTCTGAAAAATCCTGAAGAAGTGCGTTGCCGCTATCATCTTCTCCAGTAAAATGAAAAACCCTTGTAGAGAGCGTGTCATGATAATATTCTCCTTTAATTAGCTCCCTATTTGCTGAATCTCTATGCATAAAAATTCAAAATATCTCGACTTTTTAAGAATTATTGTGTTCTGTGCTTGTCCAGAAAACTGCCTCTGTTCACTTAGGTTGTCTTAATTAGAAATAAAAAATAAAATAAAATAAAAAATTGTTGTGTAATTACTGTTTGCTGGTCTCAAAGATTACCTTTATTGAAACAACCAGTCCTGCAGATCCTACAAATACAAGGAAGTTCTCCAAGATGCTATCAACATATGATTCAACAGCCCCTAGGATTGTTAAAGCTCCAAGGCTTGTAGCGCCGATTAGGAAAAGAGCAATAAGTCCTGTTAGGAATTTTGTCGAATCTTTGTTAGATATGTTTAGGAAACCTACCCCAAGACCTAAAATAAACAGCACTATAAGGACAATCGATTGATCAATAACAGTTATTAGGGCAGCCAAAATAGCTATTACAAGACCAATTATGAATGACCACTTACCTGCGTTTTTTAAATTTGACATTTTACACCTCCTTTCATCCTTTTATGAAAATATGTAGTTTTTTCCTAATTTAAATGTTTCTTTCCTTAGATTTCGGCCGAAATTTTTAACTGATCTTTTTGAAGGGCGGGGCATGTTCACTTAGGTTATCTTAGTTAAGGTTTACTAAAAGAGGCTGTTTTTTATGATATTTATCTTAGATTTTCTAAGTTTGTCGACGGAAAGATAGAATAGATTTTTAAGAACCAAACAGCTGTTTAAAAAATAAACAGCTGTTTGGGGGTGTTTAAACAGGCTGTTTGATGGTGTTTAAAGGGTGTTTAGGTGTTTGATTTATGATAAAAGTGTATTTTTGGAGGGTGTTTTTTAGATAAAATATTGGAGGTTTTATTATGGACAATCATTCTTTTCTCCGACGGAAAAGAGAAAGGTTTTTAAACATGGTTAGATAAATAAATCCATGTTTGGGTGGTTTTTTAAGAAAAAAGATGTTGAAAGTCTAAAAGAGGACACAAAAAACAGTTTTGATTTAGTTAAAAAAGACATAAATTCCATGAGTACATGGATTAAACACCTTGATTCTGAGCGAAATTTACAAAAAGAAGACATTGAAGAAATAAAAGAAACTTTATCGACGATAAATGAAGAGATAGAAGGTATAAAAAATGTTGTTTCTATCATGAATGAGCTCAAACCTAAACAGCAAAAACAAACAGCCAAACAGGTGTTTGATAAACAAACAGGTGTTTATGCTGTTCAAACAGGTGTTCAAACAGGTGTTCAAACACCAAATTTTGACCAATTTTCAGTAACTGAGAGAGCAATACTTTGGGTGTTACTTAATTCGGACATGAGGCTTAGTTATGATGATATTTCGTCAATACTTGGAAAGGAGAGATCAACTGTGAGGGGCCATATAAACCGGATAAAACAGAAAAGTGATGGTTTGGTTGAGGAAGTAGTAGAGAAAAACGGGAAAAAAAGGGTGTTTATTCCTGAAGAAACGAGGGAAAAACTCTTAAAAAAGGCAAAAGTGAGAGTTAGAAGTAAGAAAAAAAGCGAAGGAGATGAATAAAAGGGGGTTAAGAATAGATAAAAATTAAAAAAGTGAGAGTTGATTTGGTTTAATTTTAGAGATTATATCCTGATTTATGTGAAAAAAGAGGTAAAAGTGAGGTATATCTGGCTTTTGATGGTGTAAAGAGGATCTATGAGAGAATAAAACGACAAAAAGAGAGTTTAGGGCTCTAAGGTGGGAGAAATGGGCTAAAATAAGAGGATATTAGATGGTATAATCAGAAGATATATTGTAAAAGAGAGGATTAGACTTATTCGGTTAAGCGAAAACTGGGATTTAGATGTCTCTTAGTTGTAAGATTGTTGGAAGAGATGCTATTTTCTTAAGGTTTTCTGAGATAGATATGTGAATAGTTTTGTTATTTATCCTCTTTTTGTCGACGGGAATTCCTTTTTTTATGAGTCTCCCAATATAATCTCTAATGGAGCTTTCTGTGAGGTTTATCTTCTCTGCTATTTTCCTATAATCAGCATAACCCTCTTCCTCTTCGAGCTGATAAAGAGTAGAGAAAACAAGAACTTCCTGGTCTGTAAGTCTCTTGAACTTAAGCCTAATCTCTTTTTTTATACTATCTAGAGAATCAAGGATGTTTGCTGCATCACTTATAGAGCCTGCTTGGTTGTCTTGAAATGGGTTTTTTGGAGGTGAGTATTCAGATCTTTCATCAAAAGGTTCCTTTTTAGGTTCTTGGGGGGGATTTATGTGTCGAATGTCTGTCTGTCTGTCTGTCTGTCTGTCTGTCGAAACCCCTTGATTTCGTGTGGAAATACCCATATTTTGGGTCTTTAAGGGCTTTAGAGGGAAATTATGTGTCGAAGGATGTGTCGAAAACGTCTGATTTGAAGACTCTTGTGTCGAAGGATGTGTCGAAGTGTTTTCAGTAGAATTTGTGTGATTTTTAGTTATTTTGTTGTTTATTTCGTCTAGAACTCTTGTAAGATTTATCAGTTCATCTTTTGTTTGCCGGAATTCATTTCTAAGAGAGCTAATCTCAGAATAAAGATTTGTTATATCTTGTTTGGCTTTTCTAAAAGATTCCCTTATTTTATTTTCATCCATGTCTAAATTAGAAGTTGCCTATATAAAAACTTTCAGGGTCTAGTATATAACTATTATTATCTGTGGTTTTTGTATATATTGTAAGCCGCATCACTTAATCTCCACCGGGACCTTCTTAAATAAGGCTCTCCTTGAGGGTTTTTATTTATTTTAACCACAAGTTTTTTCTTTTTTAATTCGTGGAGAATCTTCTTAACAAATTCTTCGTCCCTGGCCACTTCTTTGGATATATGGGACGTAAAAAGAGCTGAAGGTGAGTTTAAGTAAATTGTTTCAAGAATATGTTCTGAGATCTTCTCTTGTTTTTCTTTGGATATTCTCATAGAAGATAATCACAGATGGGCTTTAATTAGTTTTTTATTAGAAATAAACGAAATGCTTAACCTTTCTTCTTAAATGAAGGTAAAGGCATGTGAAGAGGTAGGTTAAGCTCTTCTTCAAGATATAGCGCTTTTAGTGTAGATTTTTTTAGAATTGTATTAAATAAGAATACTTTGAAATCTTCAGGCATCTTTTTGTTCTTCCATTGTTTGAGAACTTCTTTAGCGAGTTTTGGTTCTATTGTGACAATGATATTTCCACCTATATTTATCTCTGCGAAACCAGGGTCATATTTTATACCATAAGTGAATTTGGCGTCAAGTACCTGCTCTTTGGTTTTTAGTATGTGGGATTTAACCTCTTTTATTTCAGAAACATCTATAGAGGTATTTGCTTTGAGCTCTTCTTTCGAATTTAAAGAATCTTTCATTCTTTCTATGCTTATCTTTGAAAAATTAAAACCAACAACTTTCATGATAAACTAACAAAAAAAGCGTTTTTAAATATTTCCTTAGTCTTAAAATATATTTTAATAGAATATATCATCAGGTGATTAGAATTAAATCAAATCTTCTTCTGAGACGACGACAAAATCTCCGATTGCTATAATCGCGCTATAAGGAACAAGAAGTTCTTTGTCGGAAGATTTTTCTAAATTAAGATTCCTAGTATAAGGGGTTGAATCTTTGACAACAACATTAATAAGTTCGCCTGATCTCGTTTCAAAAGTTATGTCTCTGACGAAGCCAAGTCTTTTACCTTCTTTGGTAACAATCATTTTCCCTACAACGGAATTAAAGGGGTTTTTTTCTTGCATATCTAACCCAAACGGAAATGATATATAAACTTTTCTGTAAAACTAAATAGAGTTTAAATCAACATTGTTTTGCCTCACCCCTTGATTTCCTATGAAAACATTTAAAAAGAAAAAATCGATTTTTTAATTTTTAATTTTTATTTATAAATTTTTATATTATATAGTATATAGATAAGTAATAATAATAATAATAATAATAATATAAGTAGTATTAGTAAAAGTAAGAGTAATTGTAAAATTAGCGGTAGAAGAATAATAAGGGGAGTAAAATATTAGCAGTAGAACATGTAGAACATGTAGGGCAGTAGTAGTATTTTGTTATTGTTCTATGGGTTCCACAGGAAATCTAGGTGTCCTTCTTTATTAGTGGTCATAAGTCTTTATATAGGAAATAAATTTTTTCCCGTTAGGTTTTGATTGTAAAATCTTTTTTCCATACGAAATCAACGTGTGGGCCTTTAAATAAAAATGACAAAAATAATAACTTGTGAAAATGGTGTCTGAACTTGATAAAATTTTCGAATCTTTTGACAATAATTTGATTTTTAAAAACAAGTCAATTTTGCAATCGAATTATATGCCTAATGAGATTCTTCATAGAGGCGAACAAATAAAGCAAGTTGCTTCCATGTTAGCTCCGGTTTTAAGAGGAGAAAGGACAAGCAATCTTTTTCTTTATGGAAAGACAGGGACAGGGAAAACATTATCAATGAATTATGTTAAGGAGGAGTTGTTGAAAAGGGCTAAGAAAGACGCTGATTATAAAATTAAGATAGAATATTTAAATTGTAAATTAAGGAAAGTCTCAGATACAGAATATAGAATTTTGGCAGAGCTTATTAAAAAGTTAGGGGGGAGCGTTCCTGAAACAGGGCTTCCAACAGAAACAGTTTATAATCGATTTATAGACCTTGTTGATTCTGAAAAACAATTTTTGATTTTAATTCTTGATGAGGTTGATCAGGCAGTTAAAAAAATATCTACAGATTTTTTATATAATTTAACAAGAATTAATTCAGAGCTTTCTAAGGCTCAGGTAGGGGTTGTGGGGATTAGTAACGATTTAACGTTTTTGGAAGGGATAGATCCGAGGGTAAGGAGTTCTTTGTCGGAAGAGGAGATTGTCTTTTCTCCATATAATGCATTACAGCTTCAGGAAATTCTTAGTAAGAGGGCAGAGCAGGCATTTAAAGAAACGGTCGTTCAGGAAGGAGTTATTCAAAAGTGTGCTGCGTTTGCTGCGAGAGAGCATGGAGATGCCAGACGCGCGTTGGACCTTCTTAGAATTGCCGGAGAGTTGGCTGAGAGAGACGGGTCTGATAAAATACTCCTGAAACATATAGATGAATCAAATACTAAAATAGAAAAAGACAAGATTCTCGATATAATCAAATCAGAGCCCAGGCAGTTTCAGTATGTGTTGTATTCTATAATCGAGCTTTCAGATAAAAATCCTGACGGGTCCTATTTTACAGGAGATGTTTATAATTATTATCAGGAGCTTTGTTTGAAGAACAAGTCAGAGGTTCTTACTCAGCGTCGTGTGGGGGATATAATTCAGGAGTTTGATATGTTAGGGATAATTAATGTGAGAGTGATTTCAAAAGGAAGAGGAGGAAGGATGAGAGAAATCAAACTCGCGATCGCGAAAGGAATAGTTGAGAAAGCAAGGGCAATACTTGAAGATTCAATTAATTATAATTGAGATGAATATATTAAAATATTTAGATTAATTGAAAAGAGTTGAGAGTTCCTAAATTACAAAAATCAAAATGGATTCAAAAGAGATATTAAATTATTGTGTTGAAAAAGGTTTATTGATAGAACCCGAAGTCCTCAATCTCTTCAAAGAAACTAATGATGGAGAATCTGTAAAGCTGATTATAGAGAAACTTAAAAACCACACTCAAAAAAAGGTAATAACTAAGAGGTTGGTCGAGGAAAATAAAGAGAGCATAAGTGAGTTTTTTTTTAAACTTCCTGAAGAGAATAAAAGAAATTTAGAGAGGCTTAAGGTTAAATTGGGTTTGAAGATAGAGATTTCAAAAGAGTTCTCAGAAGAATCCATGCCTAAGTCTCAACAAGAAGAATATGTCATTGGAAAAAGTGAAGAACTAGATTCCTCCGATGGTGTAAAAGTTCTTTCTACAGTTTCAAAACCATTTAGGAAAAAAATAGAAGTTCAGGATTTTGTGGGAAATTTGAGAAGCAAGTTTATTGGGTTGAAGAATATCTTGCAGGAACATAGGGAGCTTGAGAATCTCGTTTCAGTTAGTAAACTTACAAAAGGCCAGAGAGTTTCTATAATAGGGATGGTCGGAGAGAAAAGGGTTACAAAGAATGGGAATATTCTTCTCGACATAGAGGATTTAACCGGAAGAACAAGAGTTTTAATAAATCAAAACAAACCTGATATTTACAAACAAGCAGAAGATATAACTCCAGATTCTGTTCTTGGTTTTATTGGTTCGGGAGACAGGGAGATTTTCTTTGCGAACAACATCGTTTTTCCTGATGCCGTCATTTTAGATAAGAAGAAATCTCCTAAAGATGAAAGGGTGTTGTTTGTGGGAGATATTCATTATGGGAGCCACCTTTTTTTAGAGGATAGTTTTAGGAAATTCATTGATTATCTGAATGGGAAGACACCTAATAGTGGAGAGGTTGATAAAATAAAATATCTTTTTATCGTTGGAGATTTGGTTTCTGGTGTAGGGAATTATCCCTCGCAATTTAAGGATCTTAAAATTAAAGATTTAGAAGAGCAATTCCAAGGGATTGCAGAACTTTTGGGAAAGATAAGAAAAGACATAAAAATAATTGTTTCTCCAGGGAATCACGATGGAGTGAGGCTTTTGGAGCCACAGCCGTTTCTAGATGAGAAATATGCATGGCCCCTCTATAATTTGAGAAACATCATAATGACTGGAAACCCTGCAACAATTAACCTTGGCGGGAAAGGGGATTTTCCAGGGTTTGATGTTCTGACATATCATGGGTTTTCTTACCCCTTTTATGCAAACAATATTCCTAGTCTGATTCAAAAAGGAATGAATGCTCCTGAGGACATAATGAAATATCTCATGAAACACAGGCATCTTGCCCCAACACACTCCTCTGTTCAGTATATCCCTTATGAAGAAGATGAACTTGTGATAAAAAACGTCCCTGATATTTTTGTCTCCGGTCATTCTCATAAGTGTGCTGTTTCTTCTTATAATAATATTCTTATCGTTTCCACCGCAGCATGGGAATCTGAGACCGAATATCAGAAGAGGAAAGGAAACAAACCTGATTTTTGCAAGGTGCCTATGATGAATATGAAAACAGGAGAAATTAAAATTTTGGATTTTGAATGAAAATAAAAGATAGAGTCTATGGAGAAGAAGAAATTAACGAGCCTGTCTTAGTTGAACTTATGGGTTCGTCTTCTCTTCAAAGACTGAAAGGGGTGTCTCAATTTGGAATGCCTAAAGACTATTACCATCTAGATGAGGTGTTCTCTAGGTATGAACATTCATTAGGAACTCTTATTTTGCTTAGGAGGCTTGGAGCCAATTTAGAGGAACAGGTTGCAGGACTTCTTCACGATGTTTCTCACACCGCATTTTCTCATGTTATTGATCAGATGGTAGGAGACCCTTCTAAGGAGAACTATCAAGATGAAATTTTAGAAGAATTTATCAAAAAAAGTGAGTTAGCAGAAATATTGGAAAAGTACGGGTTTAAGTCTAAGAAAATAGCAGATATAGAAAGTTTTTCTCTTCTTGAAAGGCCCGCCCCCGAGTTGTGTGCTGATAGGGTGGATTATTCTTTAAGAGAAATTTCATTACTTCATTCTGAGAAAGATGCTAAGGATCTTTATGAATGTTTGAGAAATTTTAATCAAAAGATTGTTTTTTGTTCCCAGATATCTGCGGAGAAGTTTGCTAAATATTATATTCACTTAAACAAAAATCACTGGGCGGGATATGAGGCAAGAGCAAGATATCATATTCTTTCAGAAATCCTGAGAAAATCTATAGAGGAAGGAATAATTTCTTTTGAGGGAGTTTCTAATTCTACAGATATGCAGATACTTGACGTGCTAGAAGAAAAATCAAGTAGAGAAATAAAAGGGAAGCTTGAAATGCTAAAAAATGGATTTAATATTATCTCAAAAAAAGATATTTCAAATCACGAAAGCGTAAAATTAATTAAAAAATTTAGACATGTTGATCCGGGGTTTGTCCAAAAAGGAAATCTTTTTTGCCTGTCAGAGAAATCAAAGGAGTATGAGGATCTTTTAGAAAAAGAAAGAGAGGAAACCGAAGCAGACCACGAAGTGGTTCTTCAATGAATTAAAATGAACACGCAACAATATCTTAGTGAAATAGAAAGTCAGACGAGAAAGGTCTACGATGTTATGAACAAAGCGAGGGCGAAAGGATTTGATCCTGTGCCTAAGGTAGAAGTCCCTCTTGCAAGAAGCCTGGCTGAAAAGGTTGTTGGGCTTATTTCTACAGTTTGTCCTCAGATGGAAGGGACGGGAATCGCAAAGAGAATTCTTGAGCTTGAGGAAGAACACGGGAAGCTTGATCCGATGGTTTCTTTTGTCATAGCGGAAGAGGTAGCCAAACAAAAATATTGTAAGTTTTCATCTTTGATTGAGGCGATTGAAGCAGGGATAAGAGTGGGTTTTGCCTATACAACTCTAGGGGTTGTTTCTTCTCCGATTGAAGGATTTACCGGACTGAAAACAGAAAAAACAAAAGAAGGCAAGGATTATTTTGTAGCTTATTTTTCAGGACCAATAAGGAGTGCAGGAACGACCGCATCTTGTTTAGTCTTGATGTTAATAGATTATCTTAGGGAAACATTTGGGTATGCAAAATACGATCCTTCAGAAGACGAGATTCAGAGATATGTTGTTGAGAATCAGGATTATCATGATAGGGTCACAAATTTGCAGTACATGCCTACAAAAGAGGAAGCAGTTTTCTTAGCTAAAAATCTCCCAATTCAGGTAGAAGGAGACCCTACAGAAAAGTTTGAAGTTTCAAACTATAAGAATCTGGAGAGAGTTAAGACGAATAGGATTAGGGGAGGAATGTGTTTGATTTTCTCGGAAGGGCTTGCACAGAAAGCTGCAAAAGGTCTTAGATTGTTAAAAAGCATGAAGGTAAAGGGATTGAAATCTTCGGGTTTTGATTTTCTTGATGAGTATATAGAACTCCACGAGAAGAGAGATAAAGGAAAAGTTGATGATTCTCCGACGTACATTAATGATATTGTTGCAGGCAGACCTATTTTCGGACACCCCTCAGAGTCAGGTGCGTTTAGGTTTAGGTATGGAAGAGGAAGAAGCTCTGGATTTAGTGCAGTGGCGATTCATCCTGCAACTATGGAGATTACAGACGGGTTTCTTGCGATAGGAACTCAGTTAAAAATCGAGAAACCTACAAAAGGGTGTATCGTTACTTCTTGTGATAGTATTGAGGGTCCGATAGTTAAGTTATTTGATGGAAGCGTGAAGAGAATTTATGATAAGGAAGAAGCTAAGAGAATCTATAATGATATCGAAGAGATAATTTATATTGGAGACTTGTTATTCCCTTTTAGCGACGTGACAAACAGGAATGCTACTCTGATTAAGCCAGGATATGTTGAAGAAATCTGGGGGCTTGAGTTGAGAGAAAAGAATCCCAGGCTTGAGAAAAAAATTAATTCCTTCAATGTTGGTTTTGACGATGCGTTGAAGATGAGTGAGGAGAATGGAGTTTCACTTTATCCAAAGTATATTTTTTATTGGACCGAACTTTCTAAGGAACAACTTTTAGGTTTGGTTTCGTGGCTTAAACGATCTAATGTTGATAAAAAGATAATTCTTCCTTATGGGAAAAAAGATCAAGAGGAGTTTGTGGAAGGTAAAAGGGCATTAGAACTTTTAGGAATCGAACACCGAACCACTATAGAAAATGTTATTATAGGCTGTGATGAGGCAAAGGCATTTCTTGTAAATTTAGGAATTAATCCTCTCGCTATTGAAGAAAAGGAATCTATTAAAGAAGAGATGCTGGAAACTGAGAAAAAATTAAAGGAATTTTTTTATAAAGAAGATAATTCAAAACAAGAGGATGAAAAAGAGATAATTCTTTCTGCAATTAATCATGTTTCTCATTTTGAAATAAGAGACAAGGCAGGGGATTTTGTAGGGGCGAGGATGGGTCGTCCGGAGAAAGCAAAACTTCGAAAGTTAATCGGAAGCCCCAATGTTTTATTTCCTGTTGGGAATGAAGGAGGAAGGTTTAGAAGCGTTCAGGAGGCGTGTGAGGTTGGAACAATAAAGAATAATTTCCCTGTGTATTTTTGTGATTCTGAAGGTTGTAAAAAGGAAACAATTTATCCTGTTTGTGAGGATTGTGGAAGTAAATGTAAAAAGATGTTTTATTGTTCTGAATGTGAGGGAACAAGTTTGGAGGTTTGTGAAAAACATAAAAATGAAGAGTTTCCAACTTCGCGGCCGAACTATTTTAGGCCAATAGATATAAGGCACTATATGGAGAAGGCAAAAGAGAGAGTGGGTTTGAAAGATTCTGAAATGCCTCAGTTGATTAAAGGTGTTAGGGGAACAAGTTCTGAAAGTCATTCGATAGAGCCGCTTGAAAAAGGGATTTTTAGAGCGATTCATGATTTACAGGTAAATAAGGACGGCACAGTAAGATTTGATGCAACAGAAATGCCTCTTGTTTCATTTAAACCTAAAGAGATTTTTGTGAGTATTGAAAAGCTTAGAGAGATTGGGTATACTGAAGATATTGAGGGAAATGAGCTTGCAAGAGATGACCAGATACTTGAACTGAAGCCTCATGATGTTCTTCTTCCTAGTTCCCCTCATTCTCCCGAAGGAAGGGCTGACGAGGTTTTCACGAGAGTTTGTAATTTTATTGATGATACTCTTGTAAATCTTTATGGGGAAAAACCATTATATAATGTTAAGAAAAAAGAAGACCTCGTCGGGAAGTTAGGTGTTTTTATGGCGCCCCATAATTGTGCAGGTGTTGTTTGTAGGATTATTGGTTTTTCGAGTACCTTGGGAATGTTTGCGAGTCCTTATATGCATGCGGCGGTTAGAAGAGATTGTGATGGGGACGAGGCTGCGGTGATGCTTTTAGGAGATGTCCTTTTGAATTTCTCGAGGAGTTTTCTTCCAGGTCACAGAGGAGGAACTCAGGATGCTCCGCTTGTTTTGAATGCTAAAATAAGTGCGGGAGAAGTTGACGATCAAATTCTTGATTTGGAACTCGTTAGAGAGTATCCTCTTGAACTTTATAGGGCTGCAGATAAAAGAGAGCATTCTTCTACAGTAAGGGTCTATGATGTTCGCCAGGCGCTAAAAGAAGGTAAGGACCCTTTCATAAATATTGGTTTTACTCATGATACAAATAATATTAATGATGGGGTAGCCTGTTCTAATTATAAGATTCTTGCTACAATGCATGAAAAAGTTCAGCATCAGATGGAGCTTGTTGAAAAGATTCGCGCGGCGAACACTTCGGAGACCGCGCGGTTAGTTATTGAAAGGCATTTTATCAAAGATATGAAAGGAAATTTGAGAAAGTTTTCGATGCAGAGTTTTAGGTGTGTTGCATGTAACGAGATTATGAGGAGACCTCCAATCTCAGGAAAGTGTTTAAAGTGCGATGGGAAAATTATTTTTACAACGCATGAAGGCGGAATTAAAAAATATCTTGAGCCTGCTCTCGATATCGCGAACAAGTACAATCTTTCAACATATATGAAACAAAGTCTTGAGTTAACAAAAAGATATATTGATTCTGTTTTTGGAAAGGAACCAGAACAACAGGAAAATTTAGGGAAGTGGTTTTGAAAGGAATGTTTTTAAATGTTAGAATCTTGGGGGTTTCATGTTTGGCATTAAAAAGCCGTTGAAGGTTGCTGCTTGGAGTTTGATTGTTCTTCCATTTTTGGCCTTTGCAATTTTTTTCCTAGCTTTAATAGGAGTAGATATTTTCAGTGTAGGAATGCATATAACGTTTGCAACAATATTATTTTTGGCATTTATTTTAAATTTACTTTTGGTCGTTAACGGATTTGCCGAGTTAGGAAAGAGATTTAAGAGTAAACTTTTGGTTTATGCTTCGTGGACCCTCTTTATTTTATTTTTTATAGGAGTGCTATACTTTATTAGTCTTTCATTTGAAACATTAATCTTAGGGAGCGCTAATGTCTCATGGCTCCTTATTATAGCTTCTTTTGTGGGAATGATCTTTTTTGGGATAGGTCTTGTAAAAATTGGAAAAAATGTAGAATTGGCCAAAACTACAGGAATTTTTACAATTATCATTTCTATTATTTATCCTATTTCTCATACAATGTATTTATGGGCGTGGGATGTAAGTGCCTTTGACTTGTCTGTTTATTTGGGCATAATTGCGACAATGGGTTTTTTTATAGCCCAGATATTGGGATTAGTAGCATTAATATTGGTCATAGTCATGTTCTTTAATGCATCTAAGAAGTTTGAAAAGTAAATCTTTTTAAATTATGTTTCTCTCTTGTTTTCATGTCGTTTTCATTATTAGAGAATTTTCTTTTTAGCGTCAGTCATACAATTAGTGAGGGTGAAGCAGGGCAGTTGTTTGGAGGCCTTATGGCGTTTTTTATTGCAATACTTATTGTATCAATATTGATTGGAATTGCTCTTTATATCTACGTGTCCTTTGCTTATATGAGAATTGGCCAGAAGGCAGGGCTTAGTACGCCGGGACTCGCATGGATTCCTGTAATAGGCCCAACGATTATCGCTTTTCAGGCGTCTGATATGCACTGGTGGCCTTGGGTAGTCATGGGAGTATCCTTTATCGCCGGATTTTTCATTGATACAATATCTGGAGTGGTTGAATATATTTATTATCTATTTGTTCTGGTTTCTATAGTTATCGTCCTGATTTGGAGTTGGAAGATGTTTGAGAGAATTGGAAGGCCAGGGTGGTGGGCAATCCTGTTGTTGATATCTCTCGTAAATCTTGTTATTATAGGTATTGCTGCGTGGGGAGAAGGATCAAGAAATATTTCTTCAAGAAAAAACACTGGCAGGCCTTTAAACTATCAGGGGCGGCGCTACTAATAAATTTCTTTCTACAACATCAAATAAAAAACAATGGTTGGAAGCAATAAGCAACCCATCATTTGAGTTCTTCTTGCTCCAGTGTTTATGCAAAAAATTCCGGTGAGGGTCGAGACTGCGAAAACAACCAATCCAAAAAATCCTGAGATAAGAAATACGATTATTGTGAGAAGTACGAGAACTGAAAGAGATATTTTAAGATAGTTTATTTTTGGAAGTTTAGTCGAGAAGATTTTTCCTGTTTTTATTGTTAAGAAGAAAGAAATTATTCCTGAAATTAAAACCACTGCGAGGATGATAGTTAAGACCTGCCATGAAAATCCCCCGATTAAATCATTGATTGCGACGGCCGCACCCGTCCTTGTTCTTCCTATTAGATAAAATGTGATGAATGAAAATCCCATAACAAGCGTGTTGGTTGCTCCGAGCAGAACGAGAAACCCTTTCAGATTGTCTTTGCGGCCCGTGAAGGTGTTTCCTATTATTGCTGCTTGTCCTGAGCCGAGTCCGGGAAGCATGCTTGAAAGAGGTGAAGCCAAAAGAGAGCCAAACAACGGACGCAAAAAATTTCCCTTTAATTCTGGTTTTGAAATTTCCTGAGGAGGAATTTTTGTTTTTGCTCTTATGCTTAAAATTATCATTGAGGAACCGAAAAGTCCTGTAAGAAGAGGGAGCAGAGGTTCTTTAAGAAAATCTATGTTAAGAACACTTAAACCTAAGGCCCCGGAAATTAGAAAAACCAGGAATCCTGCCTGCTTTTTTTCTTCCATAAAAATCAGAAGAAAAGAAACAAGGATTAATAAAATAGGCATAAAGGAAATGCTCAGGGATGGAGAGAGTTCAATGCTTTTTAGAAGGAAGTTGTTTATTTTTGGAACCAGAAAAAATGAAGGATATATAATTAAAAAAAGAAGAAAGACCGCCGCGAGGCTACCATATGCTGTTAGCGAAACTGCTTCAAACCCACCACCTTTTTTGAGAAGTTCGTGTCCGGGCAAAACAGAGAGTTCCGTATCTGTGTCAGGACATCCTAAAAACACTGACGGGATGAAATCAATAAATGTATGGGACATTGCCATCGAGGTAATAAAGACTGCGAGGAATAAAGGATTGAGTCCTGAGAGAATTGAAGCGTAAACTGAGATTAGTGTAACTCCTACTAGATTCATATGTATACCTGGAATTAATCCAGTAAACGTTCCTGCAAGAATCCCAAGGCCCAGGAATAAAATTATTTCTGCGAGCATTTTCAACTCTTTTTATTTTTGTAAGATATTTCAATAGTTAAATATTACTGGCGTTGAGTATAATAAAAACCTTTAATAATCAGAGATTGCTTTAGATGTTATGGCAAAGAAAATGAGTGTTGATGAGAAGATTGATTTGATAAAAGAATTTGCCCAAGAGATTGTTAGTGAAGACGGGCTAAGAGATCTTTTTAAGAAAGGAGACACAATTACAGCTTATGATGGATTTGAGCCTTCTGGAGTCGCTCCGATCCATTTTGGATTATTAAGGGCAACTAATCTCAAAAATATGTTAAAGACAGGAATAAAATTTAAATTATATTTGGCAGATTATTTTGGGTTTATAAATAATAAATTAGGAGGAGATCTTGAAAAGATTCAATTAGCAGGAAAATATTTTATTGAAGTCTGGAAGGCGTGCGGAATTGATACAAAAAAAGTTGAAATAATATGGGCAAGCGAACTAATGGATAATATTAAGTATTGGGATAGGGTTTTTAGGGTTGCTAAATCTACAAGCATCAATAGGACTAAAAAATCTCTAACTATTGCAGGAAGAAAAGAGGGAGATACCCTTAGTACCGCACAGCTATTTTATCCAAGCATGCAGGTTGCAGATATTTTTGAAATGGATTTAGATATCTGTCAGTTAGGTATGGATCAACGTAGGGCAAATATGTTGGCAAGAGATATTGCGGGAAAACACGGATGGAAAAAACCTGTAGCAATACACCATCATATTCTCTTGGGACTTCAAGGTCTTCAGAAAAAAGGAAGTGACGAGGAAACACTAATGGCTTCTAAGATGTCTAAATCGGATCCTAAAACATGCATCTATATGCACGATTCCTTAAAGGAATTGAAAGAGAAAATCAGTAAGGCGTACTGTCCAGAAGGGATTGTGGAAGGAAATCCTATATTGGAATATTTCAAATACATAATCTTCAGGAACACTGAAAGTGTTAAGATTAATCGTCCAGAAAAATTTGGGGGAGAATTGGTTTATTCTAACTATGATGAAATGGAAAAAGATTTTGTTAATAAGAAACTTCATCCTCTTGATTTAAAGAATAGCTGTGCAACAGAATTGGATAAACTAATCAAACCTGTTCGAGAACATTTCGAGAAAAATAAAGAAGCAAAAAAACTTTATGAGGTTGTTAAAAAATTGAAAATTACTAAATAGTTAAAGATTCACAAACCCCTAAAAAATTAGTTATAAATAAAATGGCAAAAGGAAAAATCCCAAAGAAGAATGAATTTTTTGATATAAAGCCTCTGAAGGATTGGGGAATTATTTGGCTTCCTATTTCCATGTCTAATATTTCAACATCACAAAAAGTCTCAAATTGTGTAAATTGGATTGATTTTCTTGGAGATAGCAAAGTAGGAGAACCTAAAATAGGGTTAAATTTTGTTTATTGTGATTTTTTGTATCTAAATTCAAGAGAGTCTGCAAAAAAATTAAAAGACAAATTTATGGCAGAATCAATCCACCATAAAAAAGGTCTAAGAAAATCTTTTTGGAAAAAGAGAAAAAAGATGCAAATTCAACATGCATTTCATTTTGAAACTTGGGGCAACATATATCTTAATCTTGAGGGAGATTTTAATATATATCTTAGGAAAATCAAGGATATTTACAAAAAAGACAAAAAGTTTCAAAAATATTTGAAAGAAGATGCTAAGTTCTTTAAAAGAAAATTAACAAAAATTCAAAAAGATTTCTTTTTAGAGGAACATCTTATGGCTTATTTAATTCTAAATAAGAAAATTAAATTTAGGAACGAATATGTTCAGGGTAGAGAGAAATGGATCTTGCTTTCTTATCCGGGAGTTCCACCTAAAGCACAGATTTATTTGTTCCAAAAGAACCCCTTCAATTTTAAAACTGATAACAAATTTCCTGGACAATACAATTTACTTAACAATAAATTCTATGACTTTGACAATATTGATTTAGAAACCTGGAATTATGAATAATTTCCTACTTTAATTCTACTCTACTAAAACAATTCCTCCATAAAATTTAAATACAAGTCACATCATATTGTTAAGAAGTCAAAATGTTAAAAAAGTTGGTGATTGTTGCACTTGTATTTGCTCTTGCTGTTTCGTTTGTTTCTGCAGGAGAAGTCAGTGAGGGCCTTGCGAGTTTTCTTGAGACAAAAGGGCAGAGTGAGAGAGTTGATTTGATTCTTTTATTTAATCAGGTTCCAGGACCTTCGGAAATAAGCACGATAAAATCAGATGGCGCGAGTGTCAAATATCAGTATGGAGTAATTAATGGAGTTTCGGTTTCGGTTCCAAAGAACGCTGTCGATAGAATCGTTGAGAGACCTTTTGTAGAATCTGCAGAAATGGATTACGAGGTTAGCCTTGTGTTGGATGAAAGCGTTCCAAAAATTCGTGCGAATGAAGTATGGGATTTTAACATTACTGGAGAAGGGATAAATGTTGCTGTTTTTGATACAGGGATTTATGATGAACATTCTGCATTGAGTGTTGATTTGGAGATTGATTATACTGGAGAAGGAACTAATGACTTACACGGACACGGGACGCATGTTGCAGGAATAGTCGCTTCAAATGATGAAGAATACAAAGGGGTTGCTCCGGGAGCGAATTTGTTTAATGTGAAAGTTTTGAATCAAGAGGGAGTTGGGTACTCCAGCGATATAATTGAAGGATTGGACTGGGCTCTTGAAAATGGTGCAGACATTGCAAGCATGAGTTTTGGAGCAGAAGTAGATAGTTGTGACGGAACAGATGTTTTGTCGAGGGCAGTTGATAGTGCCGTGGATAAAGGACTTGTAGTAGTTATTGCAGCAGGAAATTCTGGACCAGACTCTGAGACAATCACAATCCCTGGATGCTCTCAAAAAGGTATTGCTGTTGGAGCATCAGACAATAATGATAATGTTCCTGATTGGAGTTCAAGAGGGCCTACAGCCGATGGGAGAATTAAGCCAGATGTTTTGGCTCCGGGAGTTTCGATAATATCCACGAGGAATGATGGAGAGTTTGCTATTGGTTCGGGAACCTCTGCATCAACACCCCACGTTTCAGGATTAATTGCATTGCTTCTTCAGGAAGATTCCTCATTGACTTCAGAAGATTTAAAAGATATTTTCAGAGATACTTCTATTGATTTGGGTCTTGATGATAACACTCAAGGATTTGGAAGAGTTGATGCTTTTGAGGCTTATGCATATGTTGCTAATGTAACTGAGGAAGACACGGAAGGGGCAGAAGGTGAGACTGAAGAAACAAATGAAACTGAAGAGGACTCTGAGGAAACAGAAGAAGATTCAGAAAGAGTTAGTCCGGGAACTAAACCTGGAGATGTTTTTTATGGTATCGAAAGACTTTTTGAGAGGATTGGACTGGCATTAACTTTTGACCCTCTGGAAAAAGCAAAGCTTCACGTGAGACACTCTGAAGAGAGGCTTGCAGAGGCGGAAGCACTAAGTGAGAAAGGAGATTTAGAAGGTACAGGAAAGGCTCTTGAAGATTATGAGAGGAGCATTAACAATTCAATAAGAGTTTCTGAGACTGCGAGAGGTCTTGGGGAAAATACAAGTTCAGTTGATGAGTTGGTGGCAGAGGCAACGTCGACCCATTTAAGGGTTCTCGGAGATGTATATAATAAAGTCCCGGATGTTGCAAAACCTTCGATTGAGAGGGCTATTGAAGCAAGTGCAAGAGGAAGAGAAAGTTCAATTAATGCAATAAGAGAATCTCGAGGAGAAGGACCGACTTCAGGAATTCCTTCGGAGTCTGATGAAGGAGAAAAGGAAGACGAAAGTGAAACAGAAGAGGATACAACAGACGAATCTTCAGAGCCGGTACCTGAAGAAACAGAAGCAGGAGTTACAGGAGAGGAATCTGACGAGGAAAAAGAAGATTCAGATATTGATGAGGTTTTAAATGGTCTTGAAAACCCTGCAAGAAACAAGATAAAAGATATACAAGATAAAGTCAAATCAAAAACGTCTGCAAGTCAAGGGCCGTCGTCGGGATCTTCCGGAAATGCGCCTTCTTCTCCAGGAAAATCTTCTGGAAGACCTTAATTCAATCTACCTTCTTGTTAATCTGAAATCTGTTATCGGAGATTCAATTTTTTTCTTTCAATAACATAAACTTAGAAACCTGGAATTATGAATAATCTTTATGCCACTCCTAAAAGAGCGCGAATAATTATAAAACCAATTATTGCTATGATAATTATTTTTATTACCTCTAACATATCACTTGCAGTAAACCGTCCCTTTTTATTCATCTTTTAATTTTCTCCTTTAACATCTTAATATCGCTTTTTATATTTATTAAATCTTCCATTCTATCGAACTTGTTTGATAATTCTTCTATTGATGCCTTGTTTTTTTCGGCATTGGTAGAGTTTTCTTCTATTTGAAGAGTGTAAAATAGAATATATACTAGTGAGAAACCAATTAAAATAGAAATTATCCCAACTAATATATCCTTTTCTAAGGCCAAACCACCAAAGATAGTGAGAAGGAGTCCTATAATTGTAGTAGTTATTATTTGTACAACATCTTTTTTGACAAGTTTCATTAGCAATCTATGTTTTATAGATTTAAATCAATTATTGTATTGAAGAGTATATTTCACCAAGTCCTAAACTCCACAACATCCAAATCCTTGAGTTTGTGTTGGAGGCCGACTTTTTGTTTTGGGAATTTTGATGAGGGCCCTGTCACAAAAGTAGTTTTGACTTTTTTTGAGAATCCGTGAAGAATTTTTTCCGCGACATCTTTGACTGTTGAATCTGGCTCAAGGACAATTGGCTTTTCGCTTTTTTCTTCTCCGGGCTCTTTTGTGTAGATGCGGATTTTTCCGAAACTGTGAAAGAGTTTTTCTTTTAATTTATTAAGAGTTTCTTCCCCCGGTTCTTTCGCGTTTAGGATTATGAAGTTGTATTTTTTTGATTTTAATGTTGCTTCCAGTTTCCTAATGTCTTCGTCGCCTTTTTTGTTGAATACAATTATTCTTTTTCCCGGTGCGTTGTCAAGGTCTTTTTTAATTTGTTCTATTTGCGCGAGGTCCTCTACGAGAATGAGGATTACATCTGCAGTATTGACTGTTCCCTTATCATAATATTCCGATTCAAATGCAGGGATTTCTATCAATTGTATTTTTGTTCCTGAGAAAGGAGCCATTCCTATAACAGGAGTTTTTGTTGTAAATTCATAAGAAGCGATTTCGGGTTCGGCGTTTGTCAGTGCAGAAAGAAGAGAAGATTTTCCGGTATTTGTAAACCCTATAATTACTGCCTGCATATCATCTTTTTTTATTCCTTGTTTGTTTGTCTTTCCTTTTTTTGTTCCCTTTTCTATTTTTTCAAGGAGTTTTTTTCTTCTCGTTTTAAGCTGAGCAAGCATCTTTTCTGCAGACTTATGTTTAGGACATTCACGAATCATTTCGTCGAGATATTTTAGTTTCTCTCTGCTTGTCTGCGCTGCTAAAAACTTTGCCTCTGCTTTTTGGTAGAAAGGAGATTGGTTTGTTGAAGCCATTTTATTATTCTTTTAAGAATATCAATTTTACATACATCTTTTAAATATCCTCTACTTAAAGATTTTATGAGACCGGAAAAAGAGTTTTTTAGTCGGCCCGCAGACAGAGTTGCAAGAGATTTGCTCGGAAAGATTTTAGTCAGGAGGTTTGGGGGTAAATTACTGAAAGCAAAAATTGTTGAAACAGAGGCGTATTTTGGAGAGAGTGATCCTGCGTCCCGGGCAGTGCAGAACGGGGATTTGAGGAAGACTATGTTAATGGTTCCTGGAACGATTCTTGTTTATGGAGTTCATGATAACTGGATTTTGAATTTTGTAACGAAAGAAGAAGGGAAAGCAGAGGCTGTTTTGATTCGTGCCTTGGAGCCGTTGAATTTTGATTTGAATACGAAAGGCCCGGGGCTGTTGACGAAAGCAATGAATATAGATAAAAAGTTTCATAAGGAAAATGCTTTTGATTCTGAAGATTTGTGGTTAGAGGGAAATAATGATGTTTTTGAGATTGGAGAGGATTTTAGGATAGGAGTTAGAAAAGACCTCCCAAAAAAGTTTAGATTTTATATTAAAGGAAATAAGCATATAAGTAGAAAATGAACGAAGAGGAATTAATTAGGAAAATTACTGAGAAAAGGGATTTTTCGCATTTGCCTGCGAAAGATGTAGAGTTGGCGTTTTCACATTTTGAAAATCGGCAGGTTAGCGATAAAGAAAAAGTTAGGTTAACGAGGGAACTTCTTCATAAGGTTTTTGGAGCGTTCGGAAGCAGGAAGCTTCTTAGTCTTAAAGACAAAAGTCCTGAATGGATTTTAAGAAAACACCTTTCAACAAGAGAACGTATGGACGTTCCGAGTTCGTCCAGGTGTGGCCAAACTAGAGAACGGATTGGTTTTTATGATGAGATTTATAAGAAAATACTGGAAAAAGAAAAAGTTGTTCTTGATTTAGGGGCAGGGATTAACGGATTTAGTTATGATTATTTTCCCAGGAGAGTGAGGTATGTGGCTGCCGAGGCTGTCGGCCAGTGGGTTGATTTGATGAATGACTATTTCAGAAAAGAAAAAATTGATGGAAAGGCTGTCCATTTGAGTTTGTTTGAACTCGAAAAAGTTAAAGAATTAATAAAGAAAGAGAAAGGAAGTAAAAAGGACAAGGTTGTTTTTTTGTTTAAGGTCTTGGATTCTCTTGAAATGTTGGAGAGAGATTATTCCAAAAAACTTCTTTCGGAAATTGCTCCGCTTGTTTCAAAAGTCGTTTTGAGTTTCGCGACGGAAAGTATGAATAAGAGGAAGAGATTTAAGGTTGGGAGAGGTTGGATTCTTAATTACATAAAGGAAAATTTTAGTGTTGTTGATGATTTTGAAATTGGCTCCGAGAGGTTTGTTGTTTTTTGCAAAAGATAAAAGAGTAAAATTTATAATAGGGTTTTTCTTAGTTTGTTTATGCCGCAACAGAATAATAAAAGAGGGATGAGTTCTTCAAGCAGTTCGTCTTCAGGAACTTCACAAGGGTCCGGAACACAGAGAAAGTCTTCTCAGGTTCGGAGGCAACAACCATCTCAACAGGCTTCTCAAACTCAACAATCTGCCGGAACCCAAAATTCACAAAAGCCGCAAGTTCCGCAAACGCCACAAACTCCTCAGACAAGGACACCACAAACATCTTCAATGCCCCAGGGACAGGCAGGACAACCTCAGTCGCAACAAGGCGCTCAAGGTCAGATGCCAGGACAGGGAGCTCCGGGAACACAGCCAGGGGTTGCAGGACAGCCCATGCCACAACAAGGAGGCTCAAAATGGTGGATGTGGGTTCTTTTAGGCCTTGGAATTTTAATTTTGCTTGGAGTCGTAGCTTATTTTGTTTTTGTTGGATAAGATTTTTATACTTAGTTAATTGTAATGATATATGAAAAAAGGTATTTGGGCTGTTGTAATTTTCTTGTTGATACTTTCTAACTTGTATCTTTATTTTGAAATAGCGCCTACATATGAAGGGCAATCTGAGGATGTTTCTGAGCCTGATTTTTTTGAATTGAACGAGAATTTTTTCTTATTTATTATAGGTGTATCTCTTGTCTTGATTATTGCGATAGTTTTTTGGATATTGAAATCAGGCCCGTGATTGATTGGGATTAACCTTAAATACTCTTCTGATTTTTTCTTCGCATGAAGCCAAGATTCTATCGTAAAGTTTTGAAGAACGGAATGACTGTTGTTTTTGAGAAAAGAGATTCTCCTACTGTGAGTGTGGCGTTTGCGGTTAGGTCGGGAGGAATTGATGAAGCCTCCTCGGAAAAAGGGATTTCTCATTTTATTGAGCACATGATTTTCAAAAAAACTAAAAACAGAGACTCTAGGCAGATTGCCTCGGCCATTGAAAAAAAGGGAGGGGTTTTGAATGGTTTTACGGACGAGACGGTTACGGCTTTCTGGTGCAAGATGCCGAGCAGACATGTCGGCGTTGCCTTTGATATTTTGAGTGATGTTGTAAAAAATCCTCTTTTTATGGAGCAGGATATTGAAAGAGAAAGAAATGTTATTCTTGAAGAGATAAATATGTATAAAGACACTCCTTCTCATTATGTTTTTAATGAAATGCAAAAACTACTTTACAAAGAGCCTTTTGGAGATCCTCTCATAGGGACGGAGAAAACACTTAAATCTCTGACGAGGAAAGAACTTTTAGGTAGGTTTGAAAAATTTTACCGTCCTGAGAATCTGGTTTTGTGTGTTGTAGGAGATACTGACTTTAGGAAGATTGTTGATTTTGCGGAAAAGAATTTTGATTTTAAGTGGAAGATGTCTGGAAAAAAATCGAGGCAGAGGATAGTAAAAAGAAACAAATCCAAAACAGAGAAGAGAAAAGGGGTAGACCAGGCAAACCTTGTTTTTGCGTTCCATGTTCCAACTCTAAAAGATGAAAAGAATTATGCCGCGAGAGTTCTTAATGTTATTCTTGCAGGAGGGATGTCTTCAAGACTTTTCCATGAGATAAGGGAAAAGAGGAATCTGGCTTATGCGATTAAAGGAGGTTCAGAGATTGCAAGAGATTTTGCTCATAGTTTTATTTATGCAGGAACCAAAAAAGAGAACGTTAACAATATAAAAAAGATAATTATTGATGAGATGAAGAAAGTTTCTAAAGAGCTTGACGAAAAGGAGCTGGCTCAGGCGAAAGAAGAAATGATTGGGAATTTGCAGATTTCAATGGAAGATTCTCAGGCACAGATGGCATATCTTTTACATCACGAAATTGAAGGAAACGCAAAAGATTTTTATGAAACTGAAAAAAACATAAAAAAGGTTAAGCTTGAAGATGTAAAGGCCGTCGCAAAACAGGCAGCGAAGAAGTATAGCTTTTTTGCGCTGGTTCCTTCGTGATTTATCACCAAAAAACTTATATATCTAATTTCTATGTAGTTTCATGAAAAGGGGTTTAGCATTAATTTCACTCTCGCTTATATTAGTTCTTTCTGTCGGAATTGTTTCTGCTGGTTGGTTTTCTGATTTTTTTGGGATAACCGGAAGTGCGACTGATGATGGTCCAGAAGAAGATTTGACTCCGAGAGTTGCATTTTGGCAGGGGAAGGTTAACCAGCATTTTGATGTTGAATCAGGAGAATGGAATACTGACCCTGACGGGGTTTCTGGAGCAGAACTTGGAGAAACAGAAGAAGGACGTATTGAATATTGTGAAAAGTTTTATGGAGAAAATGTAACAGCATCTCCAGAGTATAAAATGGAAACTATTGAAGGTTGGAAAGATAGAGGGAATGTTGGAGATTATACTTCTGAAAAACAGAGTTATGAGTGCGTTGTTGAAGAAGAAAGAGTAGAGGTTATATGTAGTGATAGCGATGGAGGGATTAATTATTATGTTAAAGGATCTGTTTCAGGAAATCTTGGAGTAAAAAATTCCGAGGAAAATATGACATATCCTGAATATTGTTTAGATAACCAAACTCTTATTGAAAGATATTGTGGAGATAGTCAAACTAATTTCACTGAGGAATATAAATGTCCCAATGGATGTTATGATGGAGCGTGTCTCGGATTGGAGGGAGAAAATTATTCTTTGCAAGGAGGGCAGTCAATGATTATAAGCCTTGGAGATATAAAATATACTCTTGAATTAAGATTTGTTGGACATAGTCCAAGTAAGAATTCAGATGTAGCCTCATTTTTTGTAAGAAGAGACCCTGAGTCCTTAAACATGCCTAATCCAGAATTTACAAACTATATGTCTGCAGGAGAAAGTCAAACATTGTCTGATGGAAACGTGGTTTTATCTGTCCACGACGTTGTTTTCCAGGAATATGTTGGTGGCATCAAGAAAGCAACTTTTAGTTTGTTTAGGGAAGAAGCATTAGAGGCTCCTTCCTCCACAAAAATCATAGATTCTTACGGAGAATACGAGGTAAAAACAGGAGACATAATCCGATTTCCCGTAGGACCTGAGGCTTTGATAGCAATTACAGAGATAGGAGGAGTTAGATTTTATTATGATCTTTCTGTAACAAATATCACAAAAGGATGGAATGAGTTAAATGAAAGTGGATCAAGGAATCTGCCTTACTTTCCTACTCCAGAAGATTCTGTTGAATCTTTTGTGGATGTAAGTGTTGAGAGTATAAATATTGTTCGAGACGGAAATGAGAATAGCGAGGTTGAAAACTCAAATAGTGCAGTGATTAATTTAGAACTCTCTGTTCCAGAGGTTTCGGAGGATAAAATAATCGCTGAGGATATTGGTGAAGGAGTTTTCTCGAGAGGAGCATATTTGCCTGAAGGAGAGGAATGTTCTAATCAGGTGGGAGGATTTAACCCAGATGAACACTGTTCTCTTTATTTTGCAGAATATAGTTATCCTTCTTGGAGTGAGTTGAATTATCCCGTTGTAGGGTTACATATTATAGAGTATTCTGAGAAAATAGATTCAGACGATTTTATAGAATTCTTTCTTTCATCTGTATTTGGAGAGGGGGCACAGGTAGGGTATAGTCCCGGAGGGACTTTTGTAGTTGAAGGGGTATCTCTTGAAGAGAACATATTTGTTGAAGATGATGAGGGCAGGCATTATATTTCTAATGGTAGAGAGGGTTTCGTATGGACGCATGATAATAAAATCCTTTCTCTTGTTCTGTTGAGTGGGTCCCGAGACTTTTTTGAATCGGAAGCTGTGTTGCCTCTGATGTTAGCTTACACAGATAAATACCCCTCTGATTTGCAGCCTACTGCAAATGTTTCTGTTGAGGATTGCCTCAATTCTTGTGAGCTAGAAGGTAGTTGTGTTCCAATAGGGTATCGATCTGGAGAAGAGTATTGCGGTCTTGGATATGATTTTATTCCTCAGTCAGGTGAGGGGCAACAATGTGAGAATAATTTTGAGTGCGACAGTAATTTATGTCTTGACGGAGAGTGTGTAAGCGGAGGACTTATCCAAAGAATTCTTGGTTGGTTTAGAAATAGGTTTTGAGGATAGCTTAGAGTTAGAATTCCTATAAATAATCTTATAAACTTCTCTTGATGGTTTTTTTCATGGCATTCATAGTCAGGGTTCCGGGAATAAATGGATTGGGAAAAACGGAAGGATGTGAGAAGGCAGGAGTTTCTGTATTGGAGGCCTTGAATAAAATTCATAGCAATGAGTCGGGAGTTCCTATCGATGTAAGGTTGTTTGATTTGGAGGAGATTCATCTTGATAATTCTGATTTGAAGTTGACAAATGATTTAATTTATAAGAATTCTTTAGAGATGTTTGAAACGAAACCGAAGACGATTTTTCTTGGAGGAGACCATTCAATAAGTTATTCTTTGACAAGGGCTTTTTTTGAACATTGTAAGGATTCAGAGAAAGAGCCGTGTCTGATTGTTTTTGATTCTCGTCCTGATTGTAAGAAGAAAGAAGGCGATTTTCCCTCAAACGAGGAATGGTTGAGAAGTTTGATTGAGTCTGGTTTTCCATCAGAAAACATTTTTTTGGTTGGTGCAAGGAATTTTAGGGCGGAGGAGATTTCATTTCTTAAAGAAAAAGGAGTGAAGATTATGAAGGTTAACCAGATTATTGAGAATATAGATGATTCTTGTGATATTTTAATGGAGTTCTCTTCAGGAAAAGAAGTTTATCTTTCTATTGATATTGGAGTTGTTGATCCTGCTTATGCTCCAGGAACATCTGGAAAAGAGCCGGGAGGACTTACAAGCAGACAACTTATTTATTTTTTGCAGAGGATTAACAGAGTCAGGGCTCTCAGGGCAGTTGATATTGTCGAGATAAATCCTAAAGAAGATTTTAAAGGAATGACTGTCAAACTCGGCGCGAAGATTTTAGGAGAATTGGTTTGAAACCGTTAAAACCTAAAGCTTATAAGCGACACTTCTTAATAAAACATGTAAAAGAGGAAAATGAATAAAAAGCTTAAGTTATTGATACTTTCGGATGTTTTGATGATTAGCAGTTTTGGACTTATTGCTCCTATATTTGCGATATTCATCAGTGAAAATCTCGTGGGAGGGAATCTTGTTACTGCAGGAATCGCTGTCTCTATTTTCTGGATTGTGAGGTCTGCTGCGCAGTTGCCTCTTTCAAGATATCTGATTGATAAGAATAAGCACCAGACGAGACTTCTCCTTTTTGGAACATTTATGATAATTCTGGTTCCGTTCATTTACCTGATGGCGAGCCATGTGAATACAATTTTTATTGCCCAGGCGGTTTACGGGCTTGGGACTGCGTTGGCATATCCCGCATGGTTTAGTTTGTTTACAACTTATATGGACAAAAGACATAAAGGATTTGAATATTCTGTTTGGAACACAAGCATAGGGATAGGGATTGCTATTTCGGCGTTTCTTGGAGCTAAGGTTGTAGATTATTTTAGTTTTAAGGCGTTGTTCTTCGTTATTGGTGCTTTGGCTCTTGCAGGTTTTGCGATTCTGATAGTTCTTGATAGGGTTGAAGGAAGGGATTTTAGAAGGGCAGAAAGGAAAAAGAAAAAGGAATTTAGGGAAAGAGAAAAGAGAAGGAAGGCATTTGAAAAAGGAAAGAGGAGAAAGCAAAGAGAAAAATTGAAAAGAAAGTTTTTTAGGTAAGAGATATAGTTTATTTTTATGAGAGCGTTTATTTCAATAGATATTCCCGAAGATGTTAAAGAAAAGATTTCTAAAATTCAGGAAAGTCTTCCGGAGTTTAAAGGCAAGAATACTGAGAGGGAGAATTTACATCTAACACTGAAATTTCTTGGAGAGGTTGGCGAGGAAAAAGTTGAAGAGGTAGGGAAAAGATTGAAGGAAGTTAATTTTAATTCGTTTGAAACAAAGGCAGACGAGATAGGAGTTTTTGACAACAGGAAGTCTGGCAAATATAAAAGGAAAATTATTGTTTGGCTTCATTTGGTTAATTGTGAAGAGTTGCAGAGAAAAGTCGACGAGGCCCTTTCAGGATTATTTAAGTCTGAAAAAAGATTTATGTCTCATTTGACTATTGCACGTGTTAAAGAAGTTAAGGCGGGAGGGGAAGAAGAGTTTGTTGAAAAGTTGAAAGAGATTAATTTGCCGAAGATTAGGTTTAATGTTAAGAGTTTTAGATTGAAAGAATCTGTGCTTGGAAAGAACGGGCCGAAGTACAAGACTATTGAAGAGTATTGTTAGGATTAGTATTCTTGGTTAATTATTTTATTTATTATTCTTGCTTTTTTCCCGAGGATTTCTTCTAATTCCTCTTCGGATGCATTGAAAATTTCTTTTAGTGTGCTGAATTTTTTTAAGAGTTGTTTTGCGGTTTTTGGCCCGATTCCAGGGAAACCTTCGAGAATAAATTGAAGCCGTTCTTTTTTGTCAAGTGTTTTTTTGCTTATGTTTAAAGGAAGCTCTTTTGATTTTCTTTTGGCGAGGACAGAAATAAATTTTGCGGTGTCGCTGTAATCTTTTGTGAAGATTATTGGGACGTTGTATTTTAAAAGAATTGAAAGAAGGAACCCTCTTATCGAATTCGGGTGCATCCCGGTTCTTTCTTCAGAGTCAGTGTAAAGCTCCTTTTCGTATATTCCTTCTATGATTAATAATCTGTTTGGATACTGTCCGAGTTCTTCAAGTTGGTTTAGGAGTCGGCGGTTTATCATAGAAGAAATGAAATCTGAAACGGTTTTTCTTTCTATTGCAACATCCTTAACGAGATAGTCTGCTACTTTTAGTTGTTTGAAATCTGTTTTTATTCCAAGTGAGAAAAGTTCGGAAATGACTAGTGAATTTTTTTCCCTGTAGTCCCCTGTGATTGTAGTCTCTTCAATAGAAGTTTTTTTCTCTTTCTTTTTTGAAAATATATCTGTGATTGGTTTGACTTTTATCATTTTATTCTCCTATTTTCTTTTGGACATCATTTTTTATTTTTCCAGGGAGTTTGTTAGAGAGAGTTTTCTTTATTGAATCTATTGCATTGTGCATCTTTTTTTCTTTTGCTTTTGAAACATAAAAATGTGCCTCGTCTCTTGTTCCTTTTGTGATTATCATGATTAGCTTTCCTTCTTTCAGCCTTGCTGTTCTTCCCGTTCTTTGTATCGCTCTTATTGCCGAGGGAACAGGTTCATAAAAAATTACGGTGTTGACTTCGGGAATATCAAGACCCTCCTCTCCAATCGAAGTTGCACAGAGAACATTTATTTCTTTCCCGGAAAATTCGTCGATTATCTTTTTTTGTTCTTTTTGGCTTAGTCCGGATAATTTTCCTGATGAAGTAGATTTTTTTGCCTGCCCTATGAAAACCTTTGAATTAATTCCCTCAATTTCGTTTAGGTTGTCCGAGATTAAATGGGCAGTGTCTCTGAATTGAGTGAATATGATTATTTTCATGTCTTTGTCGTTGGCCTTTTCTTCTTTGATTATTTCTGAGATTCTGAGAACTTTAGGATGTTCAATATTTTTTCCAATAAGTTCGTTAGAGTTAATAAATGAATAATTGAATTCTGGTTTTGAAACGAGCTTGGTGGAACTTTTGTTTTCTTTTTTTGCTGCTTGTCTGAAGATTTCTTTTAGGTATTTATTGAATCCGTATAGTGTTTGAGTTTCAAGGAGTTCAAGGGCGTGTTGGATTTTTATTGCTGTGGCACACGCGCTCGAGGCGAGCATAAGATTGTAATCTCTATTTTTTCTTGATATGTCAAACATAATCTTTTTTTGGAGTTTTATGAGTTCGCTCTTGCTTGGCATACCCCATAAAACTTTTCTGTTTCTTAATTCGCTTATATGTCCATCAAAAAGTTTTTGCAGCGCGCTCCTTATTTTTTGAAATTCTGGAGGAAGGTCAACAAGGATCTTTTCAAACTTTAGTTCCTGAATGTACTGATTTACATCCGGGCTATCCCTTGTTCTTAATTCTACCTCTTCTATCGAAAGATTCTTACAGATTTCTTTTATTTTTGAAACTTCACTTCCCGGAGATGCGGTAAGTCCGAGTATTCTTGGGTTTATTGCTTGTTCCATATATTTTTTTGCAGTGTAATTATAATCATAATTTCTTACACATCTGTGGGCTTCGTCTTCGATAAGAAGACAAACTTCTTCAAGAGAGTAAAGTCCTTTTTTCAGGTCGTTTGCAACGCATTGAGGTGTTGAGAAAATAATGTCTGCCGTCTGCCATATTTTTTGCCTTGATTTTGCGTTTACGCTTCCGGTAAATAGTTGCATCTCACCATAAAGTTCGGGGAGGTTTTTTTTAAAATAGATAAGGTGCTGTTCTGCGAGAGGTTTTGTCGGAGCGAGAAAAACAACTTTTTCCCCCGGGAATTTACTCATTCTGTCAATTGTTAACATCAAAGCTATGAGTGTTTTTCCCAAGCCAGTAGGAATTACGACAAGGCAGTTTTTTTCTTTGCATGTTTCAAAAATTTCCTTTTGGTATTCTCTTGGCGAAATGTTTTTTAGAATTTCCATATACTAAAAAATAGGGTTGTCTATAAAAAGTTTCGTGTAGTTTTAGGAATTGTCTGAATTTATTCCCGGGAAGATTATTTCTTAACGATATAAACAACAAGAGCTGCGGAACAAAAGACAAGAAAAAGTCCGATTAGAGAGATTATGCTGAATGGAGGAACATTCCCATTTACAATCACGTTTCCTGTGATTTCGCTGCCCCTGTCCAGGAAAAAGAAGCCTGTGATAAATGAAACTCCTGCGAATACTGCTGCAATGCTCTTGCCTTTATGTAATCCGGATTTCCTTGGTTTGTTCATTTTATCTATCATGTGATTGTTTTTCGTCTTTAAATGTTTTTTGTTAGATTATAAAAAGCGCATATCCGAGACCTATTAATACAAGTGTTGCTAGGAACGTCCATAGTGTGAGATTTCCGAAGAAGATTTTGTTCCCGTCGAGGTCGGATAGAGGAATCATGCTGAAGAAAGCGAGATAAATGTTAACTTTTGCAAACTCGGAGAAGCCTATAAGGTATCCGACTATTGCGAAGAAAAGGTTGGCAAGAACGCCTGCGGATGCAATGAGTCCGATGTGGTCTTCCGTCATCTCGGAAAATGAGTAAAGTCCGTGTCTTTTTGCCGCTCTGTATGTTTTTGGTTTGACATCGAAGATTAAGGAAGCCATCCAGACAAAATTCCCTACTGAGAGTAATGAGGTTATGACTGGTAGAAATGCTCCCAAATAGACCGGTTTCTTGAAATACATCCACGGCCTAAATCCGTATCTTTCTATTTCCCAGAATTTGATTTCAATCTCGGAATCAAGGTAAAATGCGGAAATCTTTTTGGCGAGAATGTTTATGAGTATTGCGAGAAATACTGCGAGAAGAATCGTCAGGAAGAGGCCGATTTCTCTGAAAAGAGCTAATGAAAACGAGATTATTATTACAGTCAGGATTGCCGGAAGAAACTCTTTTGTTTTTATCATGAAATAATTAGGGATAATTTTATTATAAAGTTTGTTATTGTTAAAATACAATATATTCGACAGCACGGAAAAGTATTTAAATGAGTTTGATTAAATTTGTTTTATGAGAGTTAAGAAAATAACAGAGGCTGTAGGTTCTAAAGTTTATACTGATTCGGGAGATTATTTCGGAGAGGTTGAGGAAGCTAATCTCCAGGAAAACAAAGTAGACGGGTGGAGAATAAAAGTAGGTGGAAGTGTTATGTCTTTGATGGGCGGAGCAAGAGGAGTAATTATTCCGCACCAGTTTGTAAGAGCAATAAGTGATATTTTTATAATTAATAAGGCGGCGTTGCCAAGCCAGGAATCAGATTCCGATTCTGGGGAAGAAGAGATTTCTAGTGAAGATTTGATTTAGTTTGTTGGTTTTTTGACTGTTTAATCTTAGTAAAGGATATTTTGCGTTCCCAGAAAATTTAAATACTATAAAAATAACTCTTTTCTAATGGCTCAAGAAACATTATTACAACACTGGATTTTTACAGACTTTGCTCTGCCGTTTTTGTTGGTGTTCTTCATAGTTTTTGGTATTCTTGAAAAATCAAAGCTTTTTGGCGAGGGAAAGCAGCTTAATGCAGGAATCGCATTCATTATAGGAATGATTTTTGTTGTTGCTGTTGCGCCTAAACTTGTCGTCTCAAATCTCATACTTTTCCTGACTGTTGCCCTTGTTGTTATGTTTGTCGGTCTTTTGCTTTGGGGATTTGTTGCAGGGGAAGATGGATTGAAGTTTGAAAATGTTCCTCCTACTTTAAAATGGTTTATAGGAATTTTTATCGCTATTGCTGTTTTTGCAGGGCTTCTTTGGGCGGCTGGAACCTCTGTTGAGGTGTTTGATACAATCTTTAATTTCCTTTTCCAGAGTTCATGGAGCGGGGCTTTCTGGACGAATGTTTCGTTTATAGCAGTAATAATAATTGCACTTGTTTTGGTTTTGAAACCTAAAAGCGGTAAATAGGATTGTGAAAGGTAGTTTTGCAACCCCGAAACATATTTAAATATTATAAACTAAATCTTTTTATGATTGATAAGATTTTAAGTCTCCAGTTTGGGGGCGGATTCTTTGGAGGTGACGTAGGATTTCTTCTGGCTAGATGGGAGCAGTTAGGAGTTTTTAGTTATGTTCTTCCATTCCTTTTGATTTTCGCTCTCGTTTTTGGAATTTTAACGAGAGTAAACATGTTTAAGGATAATAAATCAATAAATGGAATTCTTGCCCTTACAGTCTCGCTATTATCATTACAGTTTCACTTTGTTCCGGTATTTTTCTCGGAGATTTTTCCCCGGCTTGGTTTAGGTCTCGCAATAGTTCTTGTTGGACTTATCCTTCTTGGATTATTCTTGCCAGCTAAGGAAGACAGTCAATTTATGGGATGGTTCTTTTTCATAGGTGCTCTTGTTGTCTTTATAGTGGTGCTTACTCAGAGTTTTGCGTGGGCAGGAATCGGGACAGGTCAGTGGCAGTGGTATCTTTATGATAACTGGCCCGGAATAATATTAATTGCAGTTGTTATCGGAGGAATTGCCTTAATGTGGAACTCGGTCGGACCTAAAAAAGATTTCAAGGTTCCGAAATATGCAGTTCCTTATGACATAAAAAAGTAATCAGATTTATCTTTTTGTTGTTTAAATAATTAGATTTTATTCTTATTTAGAAAAATTATTTCTTACTTTTTGGATTTTTTCTTAGAAGTTGATTTTTTCTTGGAGTGGGAAGAAGCGTGTTTTGTATGTCCACCAGAGTGTGTCGAGTGTCTGGATGTATGAGAGTGTTTTTCTTCTGCCTTATCTGCAAGAGTGTTAACGACTTTTCCAAAAGAATCCTGCATCATCCCCATTTCTTTTTTAACGCTTTCCAGTCCGCGCCCGTAAGAGCCGACTTTTTCAAGAATCTCTGCCTGAAGCCGGTCAATGCTGGATTCTATTCTTTTTAATCTGTCGGATATATTCTCTATTTTTTCTTCAGTCAGAATCTTAAATTCATTGAACCCATTTACCTGTTTTTGTATGTCTTTAATTTTTTCAGAGAATACTTGTTCAGATATTTCTATTATGTTGTCTGAAGAGTCCTGCCCGTAGTAAGATGAGTCTCCGTAATCCTGACCTTGGTAGTCTTGGTATTCGGGAGAGTATTGTCCCTGGTCCTGGTAACCGGAGTATTGTTGAGGGGCTTGTTGTGGTTGTGGGCGAGGAACATAATCTTCCTGGCTTCCTTCTTTGGGCTCTTCAGAAACTTCTCTGGTCATGGACTTAAACCTCTTGCCTGGTTGATATCCTTTTTGACCTGATTTTGAAGGCGTCGGAGGTGTCAGGTCCTCATCAGAAATATGTTCTGTAGGAAGACTTCCCGCACCGCTTTCTTCAGTAGATTCTTCTGTACCCATCATTGAAGGAGTCATTCCCTCTTCTTGTTTTCCTTCGCCTCCTTCTGATTGCTCTGAAGAAACAGCGTTTTTTATTTTTGCCTGATTTAGTGCTTCACTTATTTCATTAGGAGACACTCCCTGATTTTTTAGCGTTTTGACAATTTCATCTTCAGAAGCACCTCTTTCCTTTAATCCTGTAACTTGCTCTAAAATACCCATCTTTTATTATATTAAACTCTTTATTTTTTTAAATCTTTTTTTCTAACGAATTCAAGTGGCTGGAACATCTTTGCCTGTTTTGACAAAATCTCCAAATCCTCTTTTTTCGCAAACTTTGAAAATTCTGCAGAAGCAGTTTCCAAAAACGATACAACCTTTTCCATATTTCTTTTTATTTTTTCTATTTCTTTTTTTATATTTAAAATATCCTCATTTGTTTTTTCTTTTGTTTCAATAAGGTTCTGGCCGACAAGGAGGAGTCTGTCTCTTAACATCCTATTCTTTTCTTCTAGGTCCCTTATCTTTACATTGAAACTGTCCTGGAGCTGATTTTGGTAATCTTGTTGTTCTTCGGCCATGGCCTTCCAAAGTTAAAAAGGTTTAAATTTGTTTGTGTTTGAATGGTTTTTTGATAAATTATCTGATTAAATTTAAGACTATACAAAATATTTTAAACTTCGCTCTTCTTCTTTTTGTATAAAATGGAACCAAAAGAGGGAAATAAGCTTTATTCTTATGAAGTTAAGAGAGAGGGTGGAGAGGACATTCTTCATATTAATTATTTGGGAGCGCCGTTTGTTCCTAGTTTGGCCGAACATCCTGAAGTTATGGAAAGGGCGGTAAGTGCACTTATTGAAAATCCGAACGCTTCACGGATTGTTCTTGTTCAACAAAAGAATTACAATTATGATTTTAAAGAGACTTCGTTCCTTTTAGAGATAGCCCACCTTTACACGTATCTTTTGAAACAGGAAAATGTTTTATCTAAGGAGAAACTTTCTCAAGGGAATATTAGGGCATTCCCGAAGAGGTATAATGAAATATTTTCATTCCTTACTAATCTTAAAAGAGATCCTTTACTTGCGTATTCGGATTTGAAGAATGAAATAATAAATGGGAAGGTTCTTTTAGGGAAGCTTGAAATATCCCGGAGGTCTGACCAGGAAAATTATATTGGTGTTCTTGAAAGGATAGTCGGAATGGTTGAGAATTTGGGCCTGATTAAAGCGGCAGTTCCTTATTTGGAGGATTATAGAAGGGGGGATAGGGAGATTTACCATAGATTATTCAGGCCGGATGTTATACCTAATTTCACGTTTACGAGACTTGTTTCTGATCTTCCTAATGATGCTGAAATAATAAATCAGTATGAGATTTCTATTAATGATTATGATAAATCACTTGTCACAATTCTTAAAAAAACAAATGAACCAAAACTTATCTATCATTTAGTTCCGCCTGAGAATGTTTTGAATGAGGACCACCAGATACTTTTGAATTTTGCAAGGAAAGTTCTTATTGAGCATCAGCCTAAGGCAGAGGAGTTTACGGATACCGAGAGGACGAGGCAGGTTTTTTTTAATATTTCAAAAGACCTTTTACAGGATCTTGCGCAGAGTAAGGGGATAAAAGTTACTTATTTAGATATAAATAAACTTGCAACGATTCTTGTAAGGCACACAATTGGTTTTGGTGTTTTGGAGGTTTTGTTGCAGGATAAGAATCTTCAGGATATTTCTTTAAATGCCCCCATTTCTATGATACCTATTTTTGTGAGACACCAGAAATATGATGAATGCTTAACTAATATAATTCCAAGTTATGAGGATACTAATTCCTGGGCAGCTAAGTTTAGAATGATTTCTGGCAGGCCACTCGATGAGGCAAATCCCATTCTCGACACGCAACTGGAGATAGGAAAAATAAGAGCCAGGATTGCAATTGTTCAGAGACCGTTAAGTCCTGACGGGGTTTCGTATTCTATAAGGAGACACAGAGAAGAGCCGTGGACGTTCCCTTTATTTATCCAGAATAAAATGATAAATCCTCTTGCCGCAGGCCTTCAAAGTTTTTTGGTTGATGGTTCGAGGACAATGCTTGTTGCGGGAACGAGGAGCTCGGGTAAAACTTCTTTACTTGGAAGTTTAATGTTAGAGATAATTCCTAAATTTAGGGTAATTGTTATAGAGGATTCGTTGGAACTTCCCGTCGAGGCTCTAAGGAAATTAAAGTATGATATTTTGAGGATGAAAGTTAGGTCGGCTCTTCTTAAGACAACAACAGAGGTTTCTGCGGATGATGGGATAAGGACATCTCTTCGATTAGGAGATAGTTGTTTAATAATTGGAGAGGTTCGTTCTACTGAGGCTCAGGCTCTTTATGAGGCTATGAGGGTTGGGGCTTTGGCGAATGTCGTTGCTGGAACAATTCACGGAGCAAGCCCGTATGGTGTTTTTGATAGAGTTGTAAATGATTTGGATGTTCCTGCGACAAGCTTCAAGGCTACGGACATAATTTCTGTTGCGAATCCAATAAAAACTGCAGATGGTTTGCATGCTACTAAAAGACTTGTTAGCATTTCAGAAGTGAGAAAGCATTGGAAGGAAGACCCTCTTGAAGAGAAGGGTTTTGTTGATTTGATGAAGTATAATGTTGAAAAGGATGAGCTTGAGCCAACAGAAGATTTGATTAATGGAGATAGTGAGGTTGTTAAGGACGTTGCCTCAGGAGTTAGAGGATGGGCAGGAAACTGGGATGCTGTTTGGGATAATATTCTTCTTAGGGCAAAGATAAAAGAGGAGTTAGTTAAAACTGCAGAAAAGATAGGGAACAATAATATTCTTGAGTCCGGGTTTAGCTCTGATTCAAATCACGCTTTCCATAGAATTTCTGAGAGTGTGAGGGAAGAAGTCGGGCTTCCTACCGGAGACAGAGTTTTTCCTGAGTGGCAGAAATGGCTTAACCAGGAGATTAAGAAGAGAAAAATTGTCTAAGTGTAACCGAGAAACTCGTCTAAGTGTAGCCGAGTTTAAGGAAGATTTAATTATCCAACTTGCTGGTTTCTTTATTGAGAATTATTATACTTATTCCTCCCAACACTAAGAAGTAGAAATAGAGTATCATTCTGCTAAGGACAGAAACTGCAAATGCTGCGGAAAATCCTATTCCAAAAGCAGAGTACATAAGAATCATGGAGCCTTCGATAAGCCCGACGCCCCCAGGGGTTGGTGAAACTTCTCCAATTGCACTTCCAACACTATACACTGCTAAAACAATCAAAAAATTTATTTGCATTCCGAAAGATAAGAAAAGGAAATAAGAAGCCAAGTACACAAATAACCAGTGAATTAGAGAGAGTGTTATTCCTATAGCAACAATTTTTTTATTTTTGATAACTTTTAGAAACATTTTAAAGAATTTCTTAGAGTGCTTAGATACCATATTCCTTATTTTTCCAATTTTTCCTTTCTTGTTCTTTTTGAATTCTTTCCACCCCATCATTTCCACGATTTTTATCATCTTACTTCTTACTTTTTTTGAGTTGAGGAGTAATGCCAAAAGAGAAATAAATAGGATAAGGATTAAGGCTGTTTGAAGGCCTACCTTTAATTCAGAAGGAAGATCAATTATTGTTAAAATATAGAGAACAGATATTAAGATAAAAATCAGTGCTGTGATGACATGGAAAAGCCTGTCTGCAATTATCGCGCCGAAGAAGTCAGTTGCAGATTTTTTGTAGCGTTTGCTTAGATAGTATGCTCTTACTGGCTCGCCTCCGATTTGAGCGCCAGGAGTTGCTATGTTGACAAAGTGCCCTGCAAGGGTTGCCTTTAGGTTAAACCAGAATCCTGTTTTTGCAACGGGGCTTATGGAATAGATACCTCTGAGGTTAAATATTAGGACAGAGATTCCGAGAGAAACGAACGCTAAAAAGAGGTAGAAATTGTTTGCTTCGGCGAGAAGAGAATAAACTTCTCTAAAATCAATGTCTTTTAGGAAGTAGATAATAGCTGCAAGAATAATTACCCCGAGAGCTATCCTTAAGGAGGTTTTCATAAAACATTATAGAAAAACGTCTTTAATAAGTTTTAAGTGCTTTCTAAAAATTTATTAACTGGTTTTTATTAGTTTTTTAAGGATATACTGTGTTATATATGATGGATCATAATAAAGAAACTAAAAAGAGGTTTTTCAATGGCTGTACGAGATAAAGAAGTAGATGATATCCTTAGGAAATATGGGAAAAAGATAGAGTCTAAGATTGACGTGGACAAAGGTTACAGTCAGCAGTATCTTACGTTTAAGCAGGAAAGGGCAAAAGAGATTTCCCGGTATGAAAAACTTTGTAAAAGTCTTGGGAGTATTATAAAACTGAATGTTTCTGAGGAAGATGCGAAAAAAACACAAGAACATCTTGAGGGAGCGCATTTAGATCTTGAGCCGTGGCAACCATTAACCTTAAGTGTTGTTTCGTTTCTTTTAGTGTTTTTTGTTGGTTTTTTAATTTCTATTGCGGTTGTTCTTATAAGAGGTAGTTTTAATGAATTTCCTTTGCTGTTCTTCTTTCTTGTTGTAATATTTTCATTGTTCTTATTTTATTTTATGAAGGCTTATCCTGAGCGTTTGGCTCACAAATGGAGATTAAAGGCTTCGAGTCAGATGGTTCCTGCGATTTTGTATGTTGTTGTTTATATGCGCCACACGCCAAATCTTGAGAGGGCAATAGCTTTCGCTTCGGAACATTTACAACCTCCGCTCGCTCTGGATT
The DNA here is from genome assembly GCA_040879785.1 of Candidatus Pacearchaeota archaeon. Taxonomy (GTDB): domain Archaea; phylum Nanobdellota; class Nanobdellia; order Pacearchaeales; family GW2011-AR1; genus ASMP01. The sequence goes on along the minus strand of JBBDJR010000006.1, from coordinate 201,830 downwards.
TCAAAAAAGTTTTTTATAATGTTCAGGTAGGAAAATTTTCCACAATAAAAGAGAGTCTTGATAATTATCTTGAGTCATGGAGAGGTTATTCTACGGAGTTTGTGGAGTCGTTCCATCTTATTGAAAGCAGTTTGTATGAGCCGGATGATTCCAGGAGAATTGCCACTCTTGAAAAATCATTGAAGGTTGTTCTTGATGGCGTTCAGGATAAGATGTTAAAATTTACGCACACTGTAAAAAGTCCTTTGACAAATGTTTATATGTTGGGGGTTGTGCTTCCGACTCTCGGACTTGCATTGTTACCTCTTGCAACGGCGATGTTAGGAGGGTTGCTTACATGGGTTCATGTATTAATTTTATTTAATCTAATTGTACCTTTTTTTGTATTTTATCTTACGGACAAAATTATTTTTTTAAGGCCTGGAGGATATGGGGAAACAAAACTTCTCGAGAGAAATCCTCTTTATTATAAATATGCGAGTAAGAAACCATACTTTAAGGCGTTTTTACTTGTTCTTCCGTTTTTTATTTTAGGTCTTTTGCCATTCATATTCCAGTTTACACCTCTTCCCGGAGCGGTAGGGTTACAAACTGATTATTCTTTTACAGAGTTGGGCCTAGGATTTTTTGGTGAAGGGGAGATTTTTGGATTTATTGAAACCTCTACCGGAACGAAGGGTCCGTTTGGAGTTGGCGCATTAATTCTTAGTATGTTTATCCCTCTCGGACTTGCATTGTTTTTTTCTGTTGCTAGCAAAGAGAGAACTAAAGAGCTGATAAAAGAGAGGGAAAAGACGGAGCAGTTGGAGAAAGAATTTAATAATTCGCTATTCCAGATTGGAAACCGGCTTGGTAACGGCGTTCCTCCTGAACTTGTTTTTGGGAAAGTTGCAGAGTCTTCAAAAGGACTTCAAACGGAGAACTTTTTTAGGAGAGTTAGTTATAATCTCCGGCAGGCAGGAATGAGCGTCGAGAAAGCAATTTTTGATAAGCGTAGAGGGGCGATTGCATATTATCCTTCGGACTTAATTTCTATAAGCATGAAGATTTTGATAGAGTCTTCAAAAAAGGGGTTGAAGATTGCCGCTGTCAGCATGATGAGCATTTCAGAGTATGTTAAAAATATTGGAAAGATAACTACAAGACTTAAAGATATGCTCGCAGAAATTGCCTCAGATATGAAAAGTAATATGTCTTTCCTCGCTCCTCTTCTTTCAGGAGTTGTCGTTGGCCTGGCTGCGATGATAACATCTATTTTGTCAAAGCTTGAATTACAAACCGTTGAGGGTGTAGAGACGGGGGCGTTTTCAAATTTAGATACAATCTTAGATATATTTGCAAGAGAGGTCATGATTCCTCCTTACTTCTTGCAGATAATTATTGGAGTGTATTTGATACAGATAATTTATATTTTGACGAGGACTCTTGTGACTGTTGACTCGGGTGAAGACAGGCTGAGGCAGACTCACGAGACAGGGAAAAACTTCTCGAAAGGTGTGACTCTTTATTTCATCACCGCGCTTTTTGCAACAATAGCATTGTTCATCTTGGTAGGAGTTGTGCTCGGGAATCTTTAAGAGTTAACTTTATTAATTCCTTTCTTCTTTTTTAATTATGATAAGAGGTGTTTTGAAGAAAAGTAAAAGAGGAATCATTGCAGATTATCTCCCGTGGATTTTGATTGCTGTGGCTGTTTTGGCGATTTTAATGATTACAATTTTCATCCTTAGGGAGAGAGGGGTTTCACTGATTGATAAAGTAGGAGACATTTTAAGGTAAGATGGAATTAACGATATCAAATCTGATAAAAATAATAATAGGTGTTCTTGTGGTCGGAGTTGTGATTTTTGGAGTTTATACTTTTTTTAGAGACCATGTTATTGAATTTTTTAAAGTTGGAAATGAAACTGCGAATGTTTTTTTGGCAATGGTGAAATGATAAATCAAAATAAAATGTTAATTGATAGAAAAGGGTTTTTGCTTGCAGAAGAAACTCTAAAGATGATTCTTTCAGTGATTGCTATCGGGTTTCTTGCTTTCCTGCTTTTTTCGTTATATAATGCGGGCAAATCTTCTCAGGATCTTGAGTTTGCGGAAGAGTCTGTTGATTTTTTGCTTGAAGGGATTAATGCTGAAGTAGAAGATGTAGAAATCTTTAATCCTGAAGGATGGGTTGTTGTTTCGTGGCCTTATGAAGGGATGGTTCCTGACGCGTGTTCAAATGTTGGATGGGAGAATTGTATTTGCATTGTCGAGGATGCTGGAGAATGGAGGGATTCTGTTCCTTTAGCTGATGGAAGAATTGAGAAACTTAAAGGAAATTCAAACGAAGGTGCGTGCAGAGAAAATCCTTCAGATTTTTCCACTAACGGGCCGATTAAAATACGTGATGCCCCGATAGTTCTTGAGATAGATTATGAGAATGAGGTAATCAGGAGGGAAAATGAGTCTTGAGGAGCTTGTAAAATACATGGTCTGGATAGCATTTTTTGCGATAGCGCTTACAGGAATTTATTTTCTTGTCAGGAGTCTGGGTATTTTAGGGTAATCGAAATAATTTAGTTAACTTTATAATTTAGTTTGTATTTAGTTATATATGGTTTTATTAAAAAAAGAGGAAGAGATAAGAAATCTTTTTAGAAGTAAAAAAGGGGAGCTGACCACAAAACAGCTGATTACAATAATAGTTCTTATAGCGAGTTTTGTCATAATTCTCTTTTTGTTTTTTAGACTGAATCTTGGCGAGACAAATAATAAAGAAATCTGTCATAACTCGGTTCTTCTTCAGGAGAAAGGTTCATTGTTCGGAGGACCTTTAGATTGCAGGACGGATTATCTGTGTGTTTCGGCAGGAGGAGAGTGTGAAAGCATAACAGAAACTTCTACAGCAGATGTTTCGGTCGGCGAAGGGTTGAAGGAAGAAGTAATGAGTGTGCTTGCTGAAGAGATGGCAGATTGCTGGTGGATGTTTGGTGAGGGAGAAGTAAATTATGGAGAGAGTGATGTAGTCGGGAGAAATACAGAATATGCAATCTGCTCAATTGTTTCTTTTGACGATAATATCCAAGGAAATGTCCCCGGTATTTCCTACTCTGATTTTTATGATTATCTGAGAACTACTTCAAAATCCGGCTCGCAAACATATTTACAGTATATTTATGGCACGAATGTAATTGAAGGAATCGATGAGGAAGAAATGGTCGATTTCAGTTTTTCAGAATCTATTGACACCTCCCGGAGATACTCCATAATTACAGGAATTGATAACAGAGCAGGAACAAAAGAATCTATCAACCCGGATTTAATCTTAAAGGTTTACATGATTCCTACTTCGGAAACTTCTGAAAGGCTTTCAACTCCCAGGAAGTTCATAACAAAAGCTTAAAATAAAATGAAAAAATTAAGGAAGATTAAATCTAATAAGAAGGGAAATATATTAACCGAGAATATAATTTTTCTTATTCTTAATATTGTTTTTATTTCAATACTTGTTTTATTTGTTTTTTCAAAAATGGGCGGGGCGGCAGTTTTAGAGGAAAAGCATGCAAAACAAATTGCACTTATCGTTGATTCTGCGGAGCCTTACACAATCGTTTCTCTTGATATGGAAGATGCGATAGAAATTGCCGAAGATGAAAACAGGAATCTTGATGAGGTTGTCATGGTTAGAGATAATGTTGTCACGGTTCAGCTTAGGGAAGACGGAGGTTATAGCTATTCTTTTTTTAATGATGTTAATGTAACTGTTAATTTGGATACTAATACAAATAAGGAGTATGTAATACATATTGATAAAAAATGAAAAGAAATATTTACATAAAAAACAAGAAAGGAGATAAGCTGATTTCGGTTTATTGGTTTGCAATACTTTTCATAGTCGCCGCAGCCGTTTCTTTTATGGTTATTTCTTTTTACGGAGAGCCGTATGATATCAGGGAAGCTGAGGCAAGTGCGTTGGCTAACAGAGTTGCAAATTGCGTGACCGAAGATAATTATCTAAGAGAAGATATTTTTGAGGGAGAATTTCAGGAGAATTTTTTGTCTGAGTGCAGAATTACATTTAACGTTGAGGATACTTACAATTGGAGAGAACGAGAACAGTATTATGTCGCCGCAGCCGTTTCGGATTTTGATTCAGGAGAAAATATTCTTTCGGTTCAGGAAGGGGATGCAAATCTAAGAGACTTTTGCGGAGAAGAGGGAAAGACTCTTCCGGTTTGTATTGAAAGGAGCTTTTATTCATTGGACGAAGAAGGAAACCGGTTTCAAGTAAACATAATCTCAATTGTGAGAAAAACGGAGAAAAATGTTCATTAAAAAAAGTTTTTACGATATTGGAAAGAAAGCCCAGGTGGGAAAAACGGTCACGTGGATAGTAGCGACAATCGCGATTATAATAATTTTGCTTGCATCTATTTTTATTACAACTCTCGGTCCGCAGGGAAGTAAGGAGATAGGTTCCAGGAATATCGTCGACCCGCTTGCTTCAAAGTCTTTATTTTCGTATTTGCTGACGGAGAATGATGAGGGTGTAAATGTTTATGAGCAGATGAAAGAGGAAGAAAATTTAAATAATTTTAGTGGAGAACTTGCTCTTGATGTTTTTGATGATTTTTATAGCGAGGAATACGAGCGTGTTTGGTTTGGTGTTGCCCCTACAAGAATTATTATTGATCCCTCAAATGATTATTTTGGTTTTAGGCCGAGTGCAGTAGAGGGATTTGGATTGAGGAGAGGTTTTTTTGGAGTAGGTGTAATTCAAGTTATCACGGAAGAGGTTTATTTAGATGAAGAGAACATTGTCGAACTGATTTTAGATAAAATTGAATAATAAATAAAATGATAAAAATAAAAAATAAACGCGGAGATATGCCAATAACGATTTTTGTAATCGGAGTTCTTGCAGTTTGCGGACTGGTGATTTTTAGTTTTTATCTTTCAACTAGTGACGTCGCCGAGGGTTTAAAACTGACCGAGCTCGTGTCCGCTTCGGTTGTTGAGAAGGAAAAAATCTCTTTGTACAGGGAACTTGGTTTTAGCGAGGAGGAAATAGATGAGATTTCTCCGATTGAAGTGGACGGTGCCGGAAGAAGGCATATTCATATTGAAGGAGAAGGGATAGTTGTCAGGTATATTTTATCTGACTGATTGTTTCTTTCATGTCATAGATTAGTTTGCGAAGCCGAATAAAAACATTTTTAAACAAAATAACCCTATAACTTGTATGCATAATAAAAGAGGAAACGTTTTTTTATCTGATAAAAAAGGACAGGGTTTGAGTACAAATGCAATTGTTCTAATTATTCTCGGAGTTATTGTTCTTGCAATTCTTGCAATAGGTTTCTTTTTTGGATGGCAAACCTTGTTGCCCTGGATACAACAGGATAATGTTGATACAATTGTTCAACAATGTCAGATTGAATGTGATTTTGGAAACAAATTCGCATTCTGTTCACAAGAGAGAACTCTAAGAGCTGGGGGAGAAGAGGTAGCGACGGAGACTTGTTCGGAATTTGCGACAAATCCAGAATACAGTGCCTATGGTATAAGTGAATGCCCACAAATAACCTGTTCTGTGGATGAGGAAGAAAACTCCGAGGAATAAGCTGGACAAGTCTTTTTCATTTTCTTAAATTATTTAAATACCTAATTATTGTTTTTTGCATGTCAGACTATGGGTTTCCTGAGAAAAGACAGAAGAGAAAACACAAGAAGAAAGAAAAAAAGAGACATCCTTATAAGACGGGCGGAAAGGAAAGGAATAGGGAGAGTTCGGGTCGGAAGAAATCTTCTAAATAATAATTCGTTTTAGCACATTTTATAAATTAGTTTAACTAAATCTTTTCATGAGTTTAGAGGTGTATTTCTTGCTTGCATTGGCAATTGTCTGGACGCTGTTTGCAGTAGTTCAGGATTTGAGGACGAGGGAGATTGCGAATTGGGTTAGTTTTTCTTTGGTTATTTTTGTTCTCGGCTATAGATTTTTTCATTCTCTTTTTTCTGATGTAGGTTTTGGGTTTTTTTATCAGGGGCTTTTAGGTTTGCTGGTTTTCGTTATTTTAGGCCATCTTCTTTATTATGCGAGATTTTTTGCCGGAGGAGATGCGAAACTTATGATGGCGCTTGGAGCTGTTTTACCTTTTACAGCGAATTTTTATTTAAATGTAAAATTGTTTTTTGTGTTTCTTGTAGTATTTTTAATTGCAGGGGCTGTTTATAGTCTGTCTGCAAGTGTTTATCTAGGATTAAGAAATTTTAAGGTTTTTAAAAAAGAGTTTTCAAAACAATTTAAGAAAAATAAAAAACTGACATACCTTCTAATCCTGCTTGCAAGTCTTTTTTTGGTTTTAGGTTTTAACGAGCCTGCTTTACTTTATTTTGGAGTTTTGGTTTTTGTTATTCCCTATTTATATGTTTATACAAAGGCAGTTGATGAGTCATGTATGGTAAAGAAAATTAAGACGAGCCAGCTCACGGAAGGAGATTGGCTTTACAAAGATGTTAAAGTTCAAAAAGGGAAGGTCAAGGCGGATTGGGACGGAGTTAGCGAGGAGGAGATAAAGCAAATAAAGAAAAATCATAAAGAAGTTCTTGTCAGGTATGGCGTTCAGTTTTCTCCGGTTTTTTTAATTAGCCTTTTGGTTTTTGCTTATTTGTGGGAAACAGGGTTGTGGAATTCTTTATTTTAGTTAAATTTTTCAATTAGATTCTATTAGGTTTTTTATGGAGATAAAAGTTAAGTGTGAGAAAACGGACGGCGGATGGGATTGTGATGTAAAATTAATAGATGGAGAAGTGTTTGAACACGGGGTTTTTGTGAGTGGTGACGATTATGAAAAATTATCTAAGGAAGATTGTTCTGTCGAGGATTTAGTGGAGGCTTCCTTTAGGTTTTTGCTTGATAGGGAACCAAAGGGAAGTATCCTTAAGAATTTTAATCTAAATGTTATTTTGAAATTTTTCCCAGAATACAAAGAAAAAATAAAAGGGTATCTGTGATTGAAGTTATTGATTCTTAAGGAATTCTTTTTGGGAGCCAGAAGTTGTTTGAGTCGAGCACGATGTTTTCTGGTTTAGATTCTTTTTTGACAGGAGTTTCTTCTTTTATTTCAAGAGTTTTTTTCATTTCTTCAAGCTCTTCAGGTTTCGCGGGTTTCCTTTTTGATGGTGTTTCTTCGTCATAGATTGGAACAATGTTTATTATCTCGTGGCCGAACGTATTTGATGTAGAAACGTCAACTTTTTTTGGAGTTAGTTTTTCTTTTATTTTTTTAGAAACTTTCTTTGACAATTCGAATGCAGAGGAAGGCATTTCATCTGATGAAGGTACGTGGAGTTTTGGGATTATAATTATGTGGCCTTTTGATAGAGGGTTTAGCTCAAGGACGGCGATAGAATCGTTGTTTTCAGATATTTTGTATGATTCCACATCTTCTGAGACTATTGAACAAAAAATACAGTTCGTTCCTTCTTGTCCGGAGCTTGTTAACTGGCCCGATTTGACCTCGAGGTTATTCTTCTTTAAGAATTCTTCAAGTTGTTCCGAATCCATAGACTCAATCTGGCTTTTTGCAAATTCTTTCTTGTCTTCTGGAAAACTCTTTTCTATGTTTTGGACGAGTTGTTCTTTTATTGCTTCTGTTTGTTCGGGAGTTAGTGTCATAGAATTAGTAGGAGAATTTATTTAATAAGTTTGTTGGTTTTGAGAGGATTAGATTTATCCTATTGCCCTTCTCATATCAATCACTTCTACAGAGTTTACGTTTTCAATCTTTTCCAGAGTTTCTTGAAAGGATTCCAATTCTTTTTCTTCGGGCCAGGCAAAACCAACAATTAATGCCTTCAGTCCAAATGCGATTGGCTGGATTTCAAAAGAAATGTTGTTGGCTTCTTCTTTTTCTAGTTTTTCCTTCACTTTTTTTTCTATCTCTTCAAGATTTGTCTCTGGAGAGGCCGGCATCATTTTTATTTTTATTAGTACGGTTCCCATGAGAAAATCTAATTAAATGAGTTTATAAATTTGGTGATTATCCCTATAGTTATTTCTCCATCATAATACTTAAAAAGAACAGGGATTTCTTTTGGTAATGACTAAGGATAACTACCAGAGAATCGTTGAAAAGATTGCTGAGACATCAGGGAATACTGTTTCGGATATTGAAGAGAAAATAGAGGGCAAGAAGGCCAAGCTTTCAGGATTTATTAGCAAAGAGGGCGCGGCCCAGATTGTTGCTTCGGAGTTGGGAATTTCTTTTGATAACGAGAAATTGAAAATTGACGAGCTTCTTCCAGGTATGAGAAAAGTCAATACGGTCGGGAAAGTTTTTAGGATGTTTCCTGTTAGGACATTTACGACGAAAAAAGGAGATGAATCCAAAGTAGTTAATTTTTGGATAGCGGACGAGTCATCGAATATTAAAGTTGTTTTGTGGGATACGAATCTGATAAAGCTTATTGAAGAAGGGAAAATAAAAGAAGGAACTTCTGTAGAGATTTCAAACGGCTCCATGAGAGAAGAGGAATTGCATCTCGGGAGTTTTTCGGAGGTAAGGCCAAGCGAGGCGACTTTCGATGAGATTAAAACGGAAAAGACGTTTAAGGAAAAGAAAATATCTGATTTGGCTAAAGGAGAGAGTGCGAGTGTGAGGGCGTTTATTGTCCAGGTTTTTGAGCCAAGGTTTTTTGAGGTTTGTTCCGAGTGCGGGAAGAAAGTTGAGAAAGAAGGGGATTCTTCTGTTTGCAAGACTCATGGGAAAGTTGCTCCGGAGAAAAGAGCGGTTATGACACTGGTTCTTGATGATGGAAGCGATTCTACACGCGCCGTTCTGTTCCACGAGGTTATTAGGGATGCGGGACTTACAAATTTAGAGGATCCGGAAAAACTTTTATCTCAGAAACAGGGCTTGCTTGGGAAGGAAATGGTTTTTTCAGGAAACGTTAGGTTGAATAATTATTTTAATAATATGGAGATTGTTACTGAGAGTGTTAATGATGTTAATCCTGACGAGATTATTGCCGAGCTGGAAAAATCTAATTAAAAATGGTAATTAGTTTAATGATATGGATATAAAAGAAATAGAAAAACAAATCGTGGACTTTGCAAGAAAAAGGGCATCAGCAAAAAAGTTTGATTTAACCTCCGAATTATCCTACATACATCTAACTGAAGAACTTGGAGAGGTGGCTAGACAGCTTTCTAACAAAAAAATTCGTCCTGAAAAATTTGATGAAGATAATCTTAAAGAGGAAATTGTTGATGTAATTTTGGAGGCCATTATTCTGGCTAACTCTTGCAACTTGGACTTAGATAAGGAAATCAACCAGAAGATTGAAGCCCTTTACAAAAAACACAATTTTCTTAGAGGTTAAATTATCATAAAATGGTTGAATTTACGACGGTTTTGCTGTTGCTTGTATTTCTTATAGGGTTGGTAGTTGCGTATATTCTTGGAAGCAGAGTTGGAGCAAAAAACAGAGATAAATGGTGGGAGGGCGAGTTGCCAGGGCATAGAAAAGATGCAATAATGAAATCACGGGCCGTTCTCGGAGGACAGTTTTCAGAGCAACTCGCACCGTTCTTGCCCGACTTTAAATATTCCCCAACCGAATGCAGATTTATCGGAAAGCCAATTGATTTGATGGTTTTCAATGGGATGGACAACAAGGACATAAATGAGGTCGTTTTTGTCGAGGTTAAAAGTAGTGGGGCGAGACTTTCTTTACAGGAGAAAAAACTTAAGGAAGCAGTGGAGAATAAAAATGTTAGGTGGGAAGAGTACAGGATTCCTAAGGAATTGACAAAAAGGAAATTAGATTCAGATTGAGTCAGATTTATTATACAACTACAGACTACAAATACTTTTAAATCGTTTTTGATATTCTTATTCATGGTTGCGAAAAACAAATCTAAAGAAGAAGTTGAAAAGATTAAAGATGCTGTTTCTGGTGAAGATGCAGATGTTTCGGCTTCAGGTAAGGAGCCGGAGCTTACAGACCTTCCGGGAATAGGTCCTGCAGTTTCTAATAAGCTTGAGAATGCAGGGATTAACGATTTAATGGGTTTGGCTGTTTCGACACCTTCAGCTATTTCAGACGCTTCAGGAGTGAGCGTTGCTGTTGCTAGGAAAGCGATTGAGGCAGCGAGAAATATGCTTGACCTCGGGTTTGTGGAAGGAAGTGAGTATGCGAAGAAAAGGGAGAATGTTAATCATATTACTACAGGAAGTAAAAATTTTAATGACCTTCTTGGAGGTCACGGACTTGAAAGCAGGGCAATTACAGAGTGTTACGGTGCTTATGGCTCGGGAAAAACCCAATTGGGATTGACTCTTGCGGTTAATGTTCAGCTTCCTCCAGAAAAAGGAGGGGCAAGCGGGAAGTGTGTTTTTATTGATACTGAGGGAACTTTTAGACCTGCAAGAATAAAACAAATTGCAGAAAGTCACGGAGCAAACCCTGATAAAGTTTTGAAGAATATTCTTGTTGCACGTGCGTTTAACTCGGACCACCAGATACTCCTTTTAGATAAGATATCAGAAATGATTAAGAAAGGAGAGCCGATAAAACTTATGATAATTGACAGCTTGACGGCGCACTTCAGAGCAGAGTATTCCGGGAGAGGACAGCTTGCAGACAGGCAACAGAAACTTAACAGATACATACATAATCTTATGAAACTTGCAGAAACACACAATCTTGCAATTTACGTGACCAACCAAGTTATGGCAAATCCCGCGCAGTTGTTTGGAGATCCTACGACGGCGATTGGAGGACATATAGTAGGGCACGCTTCTACTTATAGAATTTATTTGAGAAGAGGAAAGCAGGGAAGCCGTGTTGCAAAGATGATTGACTCTCCGAACCTTCCAGACAACGAGACGGTGTTTAATGTTTCTGAGGCAGGGGTTATTGATTAGGTTAAACAATAAATTTATATCTTCTGTTTATGACTTTTTTACGGCTCCCGTAGTTTAATGGATAAAACACTTCGTTGCGGTCTGAAATATCGTTTGTCTCAATATTAGTTTTTAGGCAGAGTCGAAGAGCTCGGGGTTCAATTCCTCGTGGGAGCATTGGAATTGAATCGGAGGTTTAATTCGACGCAGCAGCGGCGGATTAGGTCGAACAAATGAGGCCCAATTCCTCGTGGGGCATTTTTTTTCAAAAAAAAACATTTATAAACCCTGAAATTTACTATATGATTATTAAAAAGAGGAAAATGGATTCAAAGTTTAGTTTTATTTTTGGACTCGCGGTCATGCTGACCCTTGTTGTTGGAGTAGCTTTTGTAGGGGCCACTGTTTGGGATTTGGTTACTTCGGACCAGACTGCAGACCCTGGAGATACTGTTTCTTTGCTGACTTTTAATGTGACTACCGCGAATACAACTGACCCGGGAACTAATCTCAACTTAACACAAGTTACATTAAACATAACAGGAACTAATTTTGGGAATATTTCAAGCGTGAATATTTCTGATGGAACAAATGATTATTCTAATAATTCAATTACTAGTTCAGTAGTTACTATAGATGTTTCTCAAGCTCAAATTAAGGCGGAGACAAATTTCACAATTAATTTTACTCTAAGTTCTGATGCAACCTGGAATGACACTTTCCAGACATATGTTACCGCAATTACAAATCAGTCAGAGAATGTTACGTATACTGCTCCACCGTTTAATTCAAGCTTAGTCAGAGTTAAAGACAGTGTCAATCCTACGATAAGCGGATTTGCAAAGAGTAGTTCTGCAGGGGACTTTATTATAGTTGATTATTCTTGTTCAGACGCGTTTAGTGGATTAGATACCTGTGTTCTTTCGAGTGATAATGGGCTTGTTCATAGTGCAGATAAAAAGGTGAGTAGGTTAAATTGTGGAACTTCTTATGACTTTACTGTTACTGCTACAGATAATGAAGGAAACTCGGCGACTTCCACAGAATCATTTTCAACAAGTGATTGTTCCACAGGAGGTTCGTCGTCAGGGGGAGGTTCTGCTTCATCATCACTCCCAACAAAATCTCATTCATTCGCAGAAATAACTTCAGGGGCTGCAGCAATAGTTTCTAATTTTGATTCTGAAATCGGAGTAAGAGAAATCACAATAAATGTGAACAACCCTGCACAAAACGTTAAAATTGAGGTTACAAAACATGATGGAAAACCTGCGGCGGTTTCAGTTGAAAGGTCAGGAAAAGTCTATCAATATATTCAGATTGATGCAGAGAATTTGGAAGACGGATTTGGAAGCGCAGTTGTGGAGTTTAGGGTGGAAAAGTCATGGCTTCAGGATAACGGATTGCAGAGGGATGAAGTAGGTGTTTCTAAGTTTGACGAATCTTCGAATGTGTGGAACGAGTTGGAGACGGAATTTTCTTCTGAAGACTCGGATTACAATTACTATGATGTCGAGCTTGACTCTTTCAGTTATTTTGCAGTATCAGAGAAGAGTGTCGTTGAGGATGATACTAGCGAAGAAACCGGTTCTGAGACTGGAGAAAGTGAAGAAGAAAGTGATGGCGAGAGAAATCTGACATGGTTGTGGATTCTAATTGCTTTGGTTGTCATTGCCGGCGCAGCATATTTTGGCATCAATTCAAGGAAGAAAGAATAATTCTAAATTTTTAAAAACACCAGTGTTCTTAGATTTTTATGACAGAGTCAGAACATATTAAACTTGCTAAGGAAACCGAGATTTGCAAGCAGTGTAAAAATATTGTTGTTGGGAGAGGAGATTTAGAGGCGGATATGATGTTTATTGGTGAGGCCCCAGGAAGAAATGAGGATGAGCAGGGACTTCCGTTTGTCGGCGCAGCAGGAAAAAATTTAAACAAACTTCTTGAAAAAGTTGGATTGAATTTAGATGATGTTTACATAGCGAATATCCTTAAATGCAGGCCTCCTGAAAACAGAGACCCTCTTCCTGAAGAGATAAGAGCCCATACGCCGTGGCTCATAGAACAGATTAAACAGATTAAGCCAAAAGTTATTTGTTCTCTTGGGAATTATGCGACGAAGTTTTTTTTAGCTGATGGCGATGTTGACAATATGAAAAAAATGCCCTGGATAACGAACGTTCACGGAAAAGTAAAGATGATTGAATTTCACGGGCTAAAGATAAAGTTAATTCCTTTATTTCATCCTGCGGCAATAATTTACAAGAGGGAGCTTATTGGGGAATGGGAAAAAGATATGGAGATTGTTAAGGCCGAGGTTCGGCAGAAGACTCTTGTTTGAGAAGACTCTTTTATTACAATAATCGTTAAAAACTCTTGTTTTCTTAGGGGTTTAATGATGAAAGATTATGGGGAAATTTTTTTTGGAGAAGTAGGAAAGAAAGATCCTGATACTGATTCGGCAAGAAGCTATTTTGTTCTTCATAGAATTTATCTTTCTCAAAATGAGTCTAAAGTAAAGGACATATTTGTGGAAGTGAACAAAAATTTTGTTAAAAGTTATTTGGAAGGTGCAACATTTGAAAAGGATTTAGAGAGTCTCGGCCTATACAACGGGATACTTTCTGAAGATAGTTTAAATAAATACTCTTCCCTATGTTTTTTGCCTGTGGACCGAGAAAGATTGGAGGATTTAATTTCAGATCTTCCTGAGATGTTTAAGGAAAAAGTTATCCCCCTAAAGTCAGAAAATATAGTCTCCTCATAATTTAGATTTAAATAGACTTTACTTTAACAAATTTATGATGCGCGTCGGAAGTTTTCTTTTTGCACTTCGGACATGATTCTTTTAGAGTGTATCTGTTTGGTTTGCAGGATTTGCAAGTTTTTAGCTTTGTCATTTAAGATTCAAAATATATTCTCTTAAGTGAGGATGGTATGCTATATTGAAATAATTATCTAAATCTTCAGGATATACCCATTTTAATTCTTTTAAATTTCCTCCTATCTTTTCTTCTCCGCCGGTAACTTCACATAGATAAAGAAGTAAAATAAAATTTTTCTTTTCTTCAGGAATCATTGCAAATATGTTTCCAAGGTTTTCGATATTATATCCAGTCTGTTCTTTTATTTTTATTTTAAGTGACTCCTCCAAATCTTTTCCCTGAGTAAGACTCCCTCCTGGAGGACTCCATTTCAAATCAGAAACATAAGGATCATTTTCTCTTCTTCCTATTAAAATCTTCTTTTCTTTTGGGTCAAAGATTATCCCCAAGACAATCACATTAAACCGATCCAGTTTTTTCTCGTCCATACAAATCCATAAAAAACTTTGTTTTTAAGCTTTGTGATTCATTCAAACATAGTCGCTAGAAAATACGATTTTCCTTTCACTTCTAGAGAATGCTAACCTTTATTTATCCTTTTTCCTTGACAACACTGAATTCTATGCCGTCTTTTTTTGCTGACTTTTCAAGTTCTAGAAGAGTATTTTTAAATTCCTGGTCTCCTTTTTTTGGGTCTTCAGATTCTTTTTTTAAGGAGTATTTTCCTGAAGAGATATACCTTATTTCTATATCTTTGATTCCGCCTAAGAGTTTTTTTATTGATTCAAGACCGTCTTTTTTAGTTGATATTAATGAGATTTCTTTTTTTATGATTGTATTCTTTTTCTTTTGAGAGTTTATAACTTCAAGAATTTTTTCTAAATCTTGTTTTCCCACAAGTTTTTCCAGTTTCTCCGGATTTTCTTTAGACGATTCGAGGAAATCATAAACAGTTTCTTCTTCTGAGATTTTTTTTAACACTTCTTCGCCTTTTTCTCCGAGGACCCCCTTTAGTATGTTCTCATAACTTTTTTCCAGTTTCTCCTTTTCTTTAATCTCTTTTTCTTCTTTTTGACTTACTCTTCTAAATGTTAAGTCGATTCTATCTCCGGAAATTCTTAACACCTTGCAAACTATCTTCTTTTTAGGAACAACATAATCCCTTATATTTCTGATTCTTCCCGGGGCGATCTCGCTGAAAGTTATTGAACCTTCAAGTTCTTTTCCTTCATGATGTATTTTTACGAATACGATTGTTCCGACTATTCTATCCACAGTACATAATACAAGGTCGCCTTCTTCAAGATTTTCTGTCATAGAAATAGTTAAGTTAGCGCGTTTTTAAGGGTTTTGTATTATTAGACTTTGTTTAAGAGTTGAATCTTTATTCTGTTTTTTGGATAGAGATATACTTGCTCGCTCCGCTCGCAAATTACAAAAACAATGAATACAGTTAAATGAAGACAAACGCAGGTTTTTCTCAACATAGGATGGCAGGAATTATTAAATATGGGAGACTAATTGAACAAACTTGTATCAATGATTTTTAGAAATTTTATAAAGACTAAATCTTAACCATCTCAATTTCGAGATTTTTCTTTAATGCTTCAATAAAATCTTTTTCTTTTTCTTTTTCTATGATTCCTCCTGCGGCAAACTCGTGTCCTCCGACCTCTCCTCCTATCTGAGTTATAATCTTTTCGAGAATTTCTTTTACATTTCTCCCATTGTTTTCTTGGCCGCAGATTCTTGCCGAGATTTTTATTTTTCCCTCGTAGTAGGCCATCGCAGTTATTATTGTGCCTTCTTCATAATTCGGAGAGTTTGAAAGAATACTTGCAATTGTTCCGATTATAGTGTCCATTACCTGGTCTCCAGCGTTTATTATTACAAATCCTTTACCCTCTATTTTTTCTGTTTTTGATACAAAATCAAGCGCGGAAATTAGGTGCTGTTTATATTTTGCATGGATTCCTTCCGCTTCTTTTCTTGCGTTAGGAACTTCAAGGCAGAATTTTAATGCGGCCTCACTTTTTCCGAGTCTTGAGCAGGCGTTTATCATTGCGCTTAGTTCTCTTGCGTCATCTAATTTGTTGAAGAATTTTAAGAGATATATATTCCCGATGATATCTCTTTTAGTGTTAGGGTTTCTTAGCATTATTGCTGTCGTGAGTTTTTTCATTTCATCCTCACTTAACTCGATTAGACTTTTGTGTTTTCCGTTAACCATTTCAATTCCTGTTTCTCTTATCAATTCAAAAACACCCTCTGAATTTCCTGTGACTCCCGGAATGTATGGGTTTGAACTGTATTCAAGAGTTTTGTTTATTGGTCTTGTTGAGGGATATAATAAAAGGCCTTTCTTTCTTTTTATGTCGCCTCCATCGAATATTTCTTTGTCAAGGTCTTCTATATGCTTTTCCATAATGTCCCCCATCATTCCAAGGACTGCTAATTTTGCAAGGTCTTTATTGTTGTTGTCTATTTCTTTTGAGAAAAGATATGACAGGCCGGCACCACTTATTTTTTCTTTCCCGTTAAACCAGGGGTTGATTACTTCCACTCCTTCAGGAATTTCTTGCGTAACCTCGTGATGGTCTATTATAAAAACGTCTTTTAAATTTTCATCTTTCATATAATCCAAACTCCCTGAAGCCAGATCCAGGAAAAGAATCACTTTGTCTTTTGGAAGTCCTCTAATAAAATCTTCCTCAAGAGATTTTACAATCTTAACCGAGAACTTTCTATCAATTCTTTTCAAAGCTTGTATAATTATCGATGCAGAGGTTATTCCATCTGTATCAAAATGGCTGATGATTAAGATTTCTCTGTCTTTTGTTTTTTCAAGAAATTTTTTTGAGACTTCCTTAATTTTTTCATCCAGCGGTTCTCTTCCTAATTTTTCATCTACTATAATATTCTCCTCTTTTTCCATTTTATAATCTTAAAATTAATACTAAATAAATTCACAATCTTTTTATTTAAGGGGTTGCTTGCACTATTAAATTACATCACTTTAATGGCAATTTGTGATATTTTTTCAACTTCCTTATTCTTGAGAAGATCTTATCCCTATCTCTCATCGCTTTTTTATCTTGTTTGTTTTTTTCGTAGTGCTTCCTAAGATCTTCGAGTTTTTTCTCAAGATTTTGGATATCTGAATTTACAAGTTTTTCTTTTTCCTTAAGTATTTTAGATATTTTTTTATCGTAATCTTTAGGATGAATCCCTTCTTTTCGGAGTTGTTCCCCAATTTTTTCACTGGTTAGTTTTTTATCTGCAAGTTCTATTACCTTTTTTTCAAATTCTTGCTGAGATAATTTCTTAGGGACTTTCTCTTCATTTTTTGAATCTTTCCCGGTTTTTTCTCCTGTCTTTTCCTTGTTTTTCTTTTCTGATTTTTTGGGCATTTTATAAGATAAATGAGTTTGTTTTTAAACTTTGCGTGCTCCCTGAAAATACTAAAACTAAAAGATTTTAAATGCTGAAATTATATTGGTTATAATGGGAAAAACCATTGGTATTGTTAGTTTAAAAGGAGGTGTGGGGAAAACGAGTGTTGTTTCTTCTCTGGGAGCGGCGTTCTCGAGTCTTGGAAAGAAAACTCTCTTAATTGATGGAAATCTTTCGTCTCCAAGTTTGGGGCTTCATCTAAATGTAGTGGACCCTGAAAAAACTCTTCATCATGTTTTGGACAGGTCTGCGGGAACTAAAGACGCTATACATGATTTGGATGGCTTGCACGTGATGCCTGCCTCAATCTTTTGGAAATCAAAGATAAATCCTCTTAAACTGAGAGATAGGATTAAGGGTTTGAAAAGAAGTTATGATGTAATTTTGATAGATTCTTCTCCTTCCCTCGACGAAGAAACTCTTGCAGTCATGCTTGCATCTGATGAGATTATTGTTGTTACGACGCCCGACCATTCAACTCTTAGCGCGACGATAAAGGCAATAAAGCTGGCTAAGCAGAGAGGAGCGCCGATATCAGGATTGGTTCTGAATAAAGTTCATAATAAAAATTTTGAGGTTTCTTTTGAGGATGTCGAGGAGACTTTAGGGATTCCTGTTCTTGCAGTCATACCTCATGATACGGAAGTTCTAAATGCCCTCTCAAAAATGAAGCCATATACAATCCATAAACCGAATTCTAAAGGAAGTGTTGAATACAAAAAGCTTGCGGGGGTTCTTATTGGAGAGAAGTATAAACAAAGAAGATTGACGGAGTTCTTTAGGAAGTTGACTCCGAAGAGACAGGAAATTAATCGAGAGCTTTTTTATAAGAGGGCTTTTAAGGAATAGCCCCGCCAGGATTTAACAATAGTATATGTAGTTTAGTGGTCAAGCAATAGACTTATATACTTTTGCTTCTTAATTTTAGGATGAGATTGAAATTTGTTAAAGGAAAGCAGAGAGAAATGATAAGTCTCTTAAAAAAAGATTATTCCTGGTCACAATTATCTAAATTATTAGGGGTTTCAGAGGGTTACTTAAGAAACGAATTAAGAAATGAAGTAAGATTATTGGATGAGGTTCTTTATAGAAAAATTTGCAAGATGGTAAATAGAGATTTTGATAAATTTATCTCTGAAAAAATTGGAGATAATTGGGGGCAATCTAAGGGAGGAAAAAATTCAAAAGGGAATACTAAAACAATAAAAATTCCTAAAGACTCTGTGAAACTGGCAGAATTTTTTGGAATAATGTTGGGGGACGGTAATTCACACAAGACGCAATTCTATGAGTCAAGAATGAATAAACGAGGAACTTACGTTATTAGGGTTGTTGGGGATTCGAGGCATGATGAGGATTACCTCATTAATTATGTGAAATCCCTAATTGAAAAATTATTTAATATAAAAGTTAATTCAGGAAAGTTCAATCCAAAAGAAAACTTCAAAAATTCTCGTAATGCTATGTTTTTAGTTGCGTATGGAGTTAGGCTAGTAAATTTTTTGGAGGAGAAGGGATTCAAACCAGGTAATAAGATAAAGAATCGGCTAGGTATCCCTAAATGGATTAAAGAAAACCATCGCTTTTTGGCAGCCTGTTTAAGAGGATTATATGATACAGATGGAGGGATCTATAAACTTAACAATCAGAATACATATCAAATAGTTTTCACTAATTTTAATCTAACTTTGTTGAGAGATGTGAAGGAATCTTTGGAGATTTTAGGAATTGTGCCTTCAAAAATCACTAAAGGAAATAAAGTGTATATAACTAAGAAATCTGAACTAAGAAAGTTTTTAAAACAAATTGGATTTCATAATTCGAGACATTTAAATAAAGTTAATAAGTGGAACTTTTGAAGCCCCATAGTCTAGCGGTCAAAGATACGACCCTTTGGAGGTCGTGACCCAGGTTCGAATCCTGGTGGGGCTATTTTGACTCAATAGTTATAATTATTTCTTAATGCCGATACCTGCCCCTTTTCTCAACAGCCAGAATTCTTTCCAAGACTTTTTTTGTTTCTTCTTTTCCCTGGTTTTTTTCATATCCTTTAATGACTTCTTCAAAAAGAGTTTCCCAGTTTTTGTAATGTTTTGCTTCGAGAGCTTGTTTTAGAAGGTGGATGTCGACGGCTTTGTCTTCGATTTTTCTTGAGATGTATCCGAGTCCGAAGTCGATGAAAAATACCTCTTTGTCATCAAGAATCATATTGCTTGTTGTTAGGTCTCCGTGGATTATGTTTTCTCTATGAAGTTTCCCAATGTTTTGCCCAATCGCGTTACAAATTTCTTTTTGTTTTTTCAAAGAAAAAGAATCCAGGTATTCTGAGAGTTTTTTCCCCTCAATAAAATTCATTGATATTTCTTTATTTTTTTCATCTGATTTGATTACCCTCGGGATGTTTGTTATTTGAGATGCTTTTTCAAGAAGTTTTGTTTCCGAGCGGGTTCTTAGCTTCCGAATTTTTTCGTCAAGTTCAGAGTGTCTGTAAGATTTTTTCACTCGCTTTTTTATGATGTTTTTTCCATCCAGAATAATTTGTGCCTCGGCTCCTTGTTGGATTATTTTTTGTTTTGTCATTCTTCCCATTTCCAGATTATTATTCCCAGAGAAATTAGGAGACTTACGTCCGTAACAATACAATATTCACAGTATGAATTTAGAACAAAGTGCTGGATGTAAAGGAAGTATAGTGCTATTACGGAGCCGACAATTATTGTGAGATGTATTATATCTCTTTTGTCTTTTGTTGGTTTTTTCATTTGAAGGTATATGAGTAGAGAGAGGGCTAAAAAAATAACAATTCCTAAATAGCTGTTTTGTATACCGAAGGTGTAGTTGTACTTTGAGGTGTGGACGACATCGCATCCTCCTCCAATTATGCAAGTCCCAGAGGGCTCTTGGGGGAATGAAAGGACCAGGGAACTAATTAATGAGATTATGGTTAGAATTAAAAGAATTATATATTTTTGTTTTGTTTTGATTTTCATTGTTTTAAGAATAAATAATAATTTTTAAGTCTTTATGGTTATTGTTTGAATTATATTCTAAAGTAGGATAATCTTTATAAGTCTTGATTTTTTATTGGTTTTAATGAGTTTAATAAAAAAACTGTTCGTTCCTGCTTTGATTGCAGGCTCAATGTTATTGCCTTATGATTCCTCTTTTGGACAAGAGAGCCAAGGTGAAGCAGAGAATACCGGAAAAAATATTCGGGATTCTGAACAAATTTCTGATTTTTATTCGACACAACAGAATCAGGAATCTGATTCTGGCGAAAACGAATTTGTTTCTACATTTTCTGTCTCTGCAGGTCCGTCGTTACATATCCCTTCTGATGATGGAATCAGTGATTTTTACGGAGTGTTCTTTGGAGGGAATGTCGGCGTGGATACACAAAAAAATCCTTATTTTGCAAACAGATCATCTATTAGTTTTTTAACAAGTAAAGGAGAATCTCAAAATTTCTCAGGCTCTTACAGGACCAATTTGTTTGGTCTTAATACCTCTCTAAAGTATTATCCAGAGACTAAAGACATCTCCAAATCTAATCCTTTTCTTGAAGTAGGTCTTTCTTACTTCTTAATTAAAGAGACTCATAGCTCTGGTGAGGGTTCCAGTGATACTTTTTCAGGAGATGGCGTGGGGTTATTCTTTGGAGGAGGAGTATCTTCGGGAGGATATTCTGCAGGAATAAGATATGATGTTACTACAACAAACCTAGATGGATTTAAAATTAATTTAGGAGCTTCTTTTTAGTCATCCTTTTTAATTCTTAAAACCTCATCTTCTTTCCGAATTTCTTGGCGAGTTTTTGCATTTGTTTTTGGCTTAGCCCTTGTGACATGTCCATTTCACCCGCCCCCGATTTTACCATATCGTTAAGGAGTTTGTATTGTTTAAGGAGCGAGCGGACTTCGCTTGTGTGAGCTCCGGAACCCTTTGCGATTCTCTGAATTCTGGAGGTTTGTTTTTCGAGTATTGAAGGGTCTTCTTTTTCTTTTGGAGTCATTGATTTAATTATGTGCTCCCATTTTGCAATTTTATTTTCCTGACTTTCAAGCACGCCTTCGGGAATTTTCTTTTCAACCTTTGAGAATCCCGGAACCATTGATTTTATTTTTTCAAATCCTCCCAACTGGTTCATTGATTTAACCTGTTCTACAACATCTTCAAGAGAGATTTTTCCCTCTTTTTTCATTCTTTCGAGGGCTTTCTCTTGGTTTTCTCCGCTCACAGATTTTATCTTTTCAAGAAGGGTTTTTAGGTCTCCCATTCCGAGAAGTCGGGACAGAAATGCTTCGGGGTCAAATTCTTCTATGTCATTTATTTTTTCTCCTGTCGTTATGAAATATACCGGGGCTTTGGTTTCTGCGCACGCCGTTAGAGCACCGCCCCCTTTAGCAGTAGAATCCATTCTTGTGATTATCACTCCTGAAACTCCTACGGCATCCATAAAATCTTTTGCTTGTTTTTTGGCGGCTTGTCCGACGTCTGCGGGCATCACAAGAATTGTTTCTGTTGGTTTTATTTCTTTATCCAGGGACTTTATTTCTTCTATAAGCTCTTTATCGAGAGCGTGCCTTCCTGCAGTGTCTACGAGAACAATATCATAATCTTTAGTTTCTTTTTCGTATTTTTTCCAGAGTTTTAAAGGGTTTTTTTCTTCGGTGTCTATTATGTTGTGAACTTTGTGTTTATCTGCCATTTGTTTTAGCTGTTCGGGGGCTGCGGGTCGGTGGGTATCTAATCCTATTAAAACAACTTTGTTCCCTCTTTTTGAATAATAGTTTCCGAGTTTGGCGATTGTAGTTGTTTTTCCGGCCCCGTAAAGTCCGAGAAAAATTATCCTGTTTTGCTCTTTCTTACCTTTTTTTAATTCAAGTTTTTTGTGCTCTCCGAGAATTTTTGTTAATTCATCATGGAGTAATTTTATCAAATGCTCTTTTTTTTCAACGTCTTTAATTCTTTCATCAAATGCGCCTTTCTTTATCCTGTCGCTAATCTCTTTTACCAAAGACACGTTTACGTCTGCTTCTATCAGCGCTCTTTGGAGGTCTTTAACGATTGAGTCCACAACTCCCTTATCGAGAAATATGGCGTTCGCTACCTTGTCTGTTGCCTTTCTTAGAACTTCTCCGAGTTTTTCTAACATGATGAAAAAAGGCAGAGAGGGGTTAATAAATTTGTGGTTCTGTTTTAGTGTGTTGTGGTAAACCTTGTTAAGGCTAATTTTATAAACTCTAAATCCATTGGTTTGTTATCAAAATGGAAGATAAAAAAGGGAGCTGTCCAACTTGCGGCAATGAATCTAAGTGCGACAATTGCGGAAGATGTGATAATTGCTGTAATTGTTAATCTGAATACTTTTTTAGGCTAAAATGATTTTTACAGTCCTAGTTCTTTAAAGATTATTTAAGAAATAATTTTTTGTTAAGATTCATCTACGAAATTCGACAAATCTTCTGTGTAGGATTTGTCCCCTACAGTCCATTGGTCGTCAGCTCCAGAATATATTGTTGTTATTCCGTCAAGATTAGTTATCCCTGAACTAAATACAACGTTTGGTACATAACCTCTTTTTGGAAGAATGCTATTGTAATCTTCTCGTTTTAGGAAAACATCTGATGTTTTGAAATTTTCCCAGGGATTTCTTTTATTTAATTTCATTAACATAGTAGTATAATTATTCTCTCTTTGTGGATTTTTTGTTGTTTCGTGATACGCGGCTAACCAAGAGTCGTTAAGTTCTATAGGAGGCGTTCCTGAGCCTGTTGTTGTTGAGCTTTCAGGAGTTAATCTATGGTCTTGTCCCCAGTGAACTAAATCCGGAGAATAAGAAATCCAAATCCCTGCAGAACTTATTTCTGAAAAGGCATTTGGTCTTATGAAACCTGCATAGATAGGTTGGCCTTTTTTAATTAATTCTGTTGAAGAAGGACTTGGAACTTTTTTTGGAAAAAGAATTACATCTTTAACTGCTGTGACACTTGGGCGAGGAGTGTTTTCTTCTGGAAGTCTTTTATAATTTTTGAAATCTTTTGTTAACAAAATACCTGTTGATACTCCAAATTGTCTGTGTGGCACAACATATGTTAGTATATATTTATCTTCAAAAGGAGTTATTCTAAAATCTTCCATCCCGAATCTTTCATATTCGTAAGAAGGAAAAATGGCAGGCTTTTGTGAACGTTCAATTACATCTCCTTCTTCATTTAATCTTAATAATCTTGGTAAAGAGATATCCTTTAGTCTATAGTGTCCTTCATGTTCGTCGGGAACTTTAACACTTCTTTCTCCTTCCCAGAGCAAGTCTGATTTTTTATATCTCTCAAACTCCATTTTCAACTTATTTTGTTCTTGGTTTTTAATTTCAAAAGAAGGTAGGTTAACATAATCCGGATTTTCTTCGATTGGTCGTTCTGCAACTCTTATCATCAAAAGTGTTTCAAGACCCTTTTTTGTCTTAATATGAACTGCAGCGGGATTAAATGTTCCAACTACCTCACATCTCTCTGATAAAGGCTGATAGTCTTGAGGCATGGCTAATACTTTTCTTTCAATTGATCTTGGAGGTTTTTTCATTTTGTAAAGAATTGTCTTTAAGAATAGTTACTTATCTATAATATATAGAATTTTTCCTGGGTTTTAAACCCTTGTTTTCCATGTTTTTTCACTTTCAAAGCCCTAGCTCTTTCACGAATTTTTCTTTGTTGAAAACTTCTATTTCATCATATTCCTGGCCTGTTCCTAGAAAGAGAATTGGTTTTTTTGTTACGTGACCTACAGAAAGTGCGGAACCGCCTTTTTCATCGACGTCTGCTTTTGTAAGAATTATTCCGTCGATTCCGATTGCCCAGTCGAAACTTTTTGCCTGTTCCACAGAGTCATTTCCTGTTGTTGATTCTCCTATGAAAATTTTCAGGTCTGGTTTGCAGACTTTTACTATTTTTTCAATTTCTTTTAATAGGTTCTTTGAAGTGTGCATCCTGCCTGCAGTGTCGATGAGAACGACGTCAATTGAATTCTTTTTTGCGTATTTTATTGCGTCAAAGCCGACGGATGCCGGGTCTGTGTTGTATTCGTGCGAGATGACTTTGACTCCAACTCTTTCCCCGTGCTTTTCAATCTGTTCTATTGAGGCGGCCCTGAATGTGTCGGCCGCCGCGAGAACACAAGAGAACTTTTTCTTTTTGAGAAAGCTGGCAATTTTTGCAACAGTTGTTGTTTTCCCTGTTCCGTTAACTCCTGCAAGAAGAATTACATAAGGTTCTTCTTCGTTTTTTGATTTCTTTTCTTTTATCCTTTCCACAACGTCAAACGGCTCGATAAGAATTTTCTCAATTATCTCTTTAAGGATTTCTTTAATTTCGGGTTCCACCTCTTTTTTAAGAAGCTCTTTCCCAACCACTTCTTCTTTCAGGCTTTCTATAATTTTATCCGCGACTTCAAACGCGACGTTGTTTTCGAGAAGGAGCATCCTTAATTCTTCCTCGTAAACATCGAATTCTTTCTCCGAGATTTTTACTTTTCCAATTTTTGAAGTGAATCTTTTGAAGAAGCCTTTTTCTCCCGGCTTGGATTCTTCCGGCTGTTTTTCAATTTCCGTTTCTATTTCCTGAATTTTTTCGGTATCAGGAAGAAATTGCTGTTGTCCAACATCAAATTTTTGTGGGATTGAGATTTCTTTTGTCTTTTGCATGGGTTTTTTCTTCTTTTCAGGTTTCTTAATTGCACTTTTTCCAGATTTTTCTTCAACTTCGGCTTCCTTTTCCTTAGAGATTTTTTTTGCCCAGTTTCCTATTTTTTCTTTTAAAAGTTTGAACATGCTTGTGGAAAGATGATTTAATTTATAAATATAGTCTTATCTATCTTGAGTGAATATAAATTTTTATAAAGAGTGGAAGATTGTTTTTGTCATGAAAGGTGTGTTAATTATTTTAGATGGTCTTGGCGATTTGCCTAACAGACAGTTGGGAGAAAAAACTCCTTTGGAAGCTGCTGAAACGCCGAACCTTGATTTTTTTTCTGTGAGAGGAGAAATGGGCTATATGTATCCTGTCAAGCCAGGATTCGCACCCTCATCTGAAGAAGGCATATTATCTATCTTTAGAAATGACTTGAAGGAAAATTCAAGAGGCCAGCTCGAAGCGAGAGGTGCGGGTTTAAAATTAACAAGAGGCGACCTTGCATTAAGGACGAACTTTGCAACAATAGATTCCCTTAAAGGTAAGAATGTTTTGGACAGGAGAGCGGGAGGAACTCTTACAAATAAAGAAGCAGAAGAACTTTCAGAAGCGCTGAACGAAATAAAACTTCCAAGGAAATTTGTTTTCCAGGCAACAGTTCAGCATCGTGGTGTTTTAGTTTTGAAAGGCGGATTCTCGGACAACATTTCAGGGAACGATTCAACTTATGTAGGGTCGAAAGCAAAAGAGATAGAAAAAATTGAAGATATCAAGGCGTTTGACGACGACGAGAACACTCAATATACTGTTAATGTCCTTAACGAGTTTTTGGAAAAGGCGTTTGAGGTTTTGAACGAACATCCGATTAATGAGGAAAGGAAGCGGAAGGGTTTGTTGCCTGCGAATTATCTTCTTATGAGGGGTCCCGGAGCCGAACAGCCAAAACTGAAGTTTTATAGAAAGTGGCTTTCTGTTTCTTATATGCCTCTTGAGATTGGCTTTTCGAAAATCAGCGGAATGAAAACGTTTTCGTTTGATTATCCTGCTTTGAAAGGTATTGACCTTTATGAAAATCTCCGCTCGGCTCTTAAAAAAGCGTGTAACTTCTCGATAAAGTCGTTAAAGAAGAATTATCGCGGTTCGGATTATGCGTACATTCATATTAAAGAGACGGACCTTCCGGGCCATCACAATAAACCTTTTGAGAAGAAAGAGATGATTGAGTATATTGATAAAACGTTATTTAAATTTTTGAGAAATTTTGCGCCTCCTAATGGGATTAAGGTAGTTGTCACGGGAGACCATTCAACTCCTTGTAAACTGAAAGCTCATTCTGCCGACCCGGTTCCGGTGCTTTTTTATAACGATAAACCTCCGAGGCCAAAAGGAAAAGTCGCTTCGTTTTTTAATGTAGCAAACAAGAAAATACCTTTTTATCCTAAATCTGATTCGAATCCGGAAGATTCCGGCGGGGAGATTGTCAGGTTCTGCGAGAAAAATGCGAAGAAAGGAAGTCTAGGGAAGATTCTGGGGAATGAACTTCTTGATAAGGTCGGGTTTTTGAGGTGACTAAATCGCAATTATCACTACTTTCTTACCATAGTAATTATTAAAAATCAAAGGTGTTTTCTACTTTTATGATAACCTATAATGACTTGTATGAGGCGGCCCGGAAGGAGAGGTATTCTGACCAGTTGCAACCACTTAATAAGAATTTTATCGTCGATGTTTCAGACTATCTCAAAGAGAAAAAACAGATTACGCTTAAAGAAGACGACGTTTTCTCGGACACAATAGCCAAGACGAAGAAGCAGCTTGAGAACGCCGTGACTATTTTTAGAGAGTTGATGACCCGCCGGAGAAAGAAAATCTTGAACCTTGTTCTGATTGCTTCCGAGACCGGGATTTCAAAACAGGATTTTGAGAATATGCTTCCTTTTGAAAAAGAGCTTTTTGAAGAAATTATGAAGAACATCGAGTTTTCCGATAAGAAAATCAGCGAGATTATGAACGGGAAGAAAGAAGACGAATCTAAGAACAATCTTGTTATGTTTAAGGAAGAGGTTAAGGAGCTTCTGGATATGCAGGGAGAGAAAATTGGTCCGTTTGATAAAGGCCAGATTGCGAATATTCCAAAAGAGGTCGCGAAGATTTTAATTGAAGACGGGAAGGCCGAGGCTGTTGACGAAAGATAATTTTTCTTAAAAGCCTGTGGAGAGTTTATGAGATTCACTCTTGACTGCCCAAGCGTGGTCCAGCCAAGGGAGTTGAATGAGAACCTCCTGCGGGTTCCTCACACCTCCAGCTTCCCAACTCCCCAAAGCCTGTGGAGGGAGTTGAACCCCCGACCTACTGCTTACAAGGCAGCCGCTCTACCACTGAGCTACACAGGCTCACTGCGTTCGCCTGTTCGCTACAAAACCGCCCTGGCGAGGTCGGCTTAGAGTTACACAGGCTCGTTTTGCTCACCTGTTTGCTACTGCACCATCCAAGCGCGGCCGGCACAGAGTTCACAGGCAGACTAAAACTTAAGGGCAGAATTAGTTTAAAAGATTTCTTGTTTAGGAAGTGACTTATCATTAAATTCAAAAAACATGCTCTTCTTCTGAGCGTTTGTAATCGTGGAGCTCGTCGATGGAAAACCAGAGACTTAGTTCGTTTTTTGCGTCTTCTTCGTTTCCCGAGGCGTGGACCAAATTCTTTACAGAGATTCCTTTTTCGTCGGCGTGAGAGTAAGAAATGTGCGCGTAATCGCCCCTGATTGTCCCCGGAACTGCAGACTTCGATTCTGTTGCCCCGACGAGTTTCCTGACGTTTTCAATCGCGTCCACGCCTTCGACAACGAGCGCAATAACCGGCCCGGAAGTTATATATGTTTCCAATCCCGGATAAAAATCTTTTTCTATAAGTTCGGCATAATGTTTTTTTGAAAAATCAGCGTCGACCTCGGCCATTTTCATCCCCACAATTTTCAAACCGCGCTGTTCAAATCTTTTTATTATCTCACCGACGAGACCGCGCTGAACTCCGTCGGGCTTTACCAAAACAAGTGTTTGTTGAATCGCCATTTTATTATTTTTTAGTTTTTTCTGATTTGAGTTCTTCGTGATTATCTTTAGATTCTTTTTTATTCTCGAGCCTTTTTACTATTTGAAACATCCTAATCTCACAAAGCGACAGAGGATAAACCTTTTTCAGTTTAAGACTCAATTCTTTCTGGAGTTTGTTTTTTAGGATTTCGTCGAAGAGAACCTCGGAGTTTTTATTTTTGACATAATTTTCAAGTTCTTCTTTTGCTTTATTCCTCAAGGCCTTCCTGACTTCCCTCGAGACCTTTTTCCTCGTGATTAAGAAAGGTTTTATCCTTATCTGCGCGTCTTTACATTCGGCCGCGAAAGAATCCTCGACGTAATTCGTGCCTTTTCTAATCATCCGCCTTGTGAAATACGGCAGAACTTTCAACTCTCTCGGAATCGCAACTGCCTTATCTTCTTTAACTTTCACATCCATTTTTAAGAGAATGCTTTTCCCTCTGAGGAGCCGCGTCAAGTCGTAGGTTATCGTTCTCCCGTCGAGATCTTTAACACTATAGCTGTAAAGTTGAGTTTCCTTTCCTATGAGTGGCATTTCCACATCAAAGAACCTTTGTTTTTTTCTTGCCTGCGCCATTTTATTCTTGCACTACCTTCCCCGCTCTTTTTCCTTTTTTCTGGTATTTGCCCTTTCCGCAAACTTCACAAGTGTAAAGGAAATTTGTTTTTTTAGTTGTTTTAGATTTTCTTTTGAATTTTGATACGGCTGGCTTACTATATCGGCCCTTGTTTCCTATACCTGTGCTCAATCCCCTGAGTTTTGCTCTTTGTTTTGACCCGCGTGTCAAGGTTCCTCTTTGAAACCCTGTCCCAACTAATTTAATCTTCTGTTTTGTCTTTTTATTACAATATGGGCAAAACCTGTTAGTTGTTTTAGGAATTTTCATAGGGTTAAATTGAAGATCCGATTTATAACCCTTTCGGTGCTATTTTTGTAGAATTTGTTTTGTTATATCCCTAGCAATCTGCATTGCGCCATCAATTTTTATCTTCTTTTTCCTTGTTACCATAATCTTATGTCTTTTTTTGGATAAAAATTTAGTAATTCTCCCTTTAAACTTTTTTCTAGCAATAGGATCATTAAAAAATTTATCCCCCATAATTATTGCTTTTTTTATAGCCTCATCTTCTGGAGCATCTTCTGGAAGAGTCTTATATCCTTTGAAATCATTAAAAGATATGAATTCAAAATTTTTGAAAATCTTTTGATATGCGAGAGGTTGTCTGTGTTGACTATAATTTAAAGGTAAAATAAATATTAAAGGAATTTTTCCTGCAAATGCTTCGTAAACAATAGACATGCCAGGAACAGTTAATAATGCTTTGCACGAAGAAAGTTCTCTGAGAAATTCGTTATGGTGCACGGCACCAATTTTGATCCTTTTATCCAAATCTTTTACATTATTTTTTACAGTTTCCATGACTTTAGACCCTCCTCTTACAAGAACCTTCCTTATATTAGGAGAATTCTTTATACTATTTGACAATTCTTCAACCATCGCAACAACTAAATTAATATTTACTCCAAAAGGATTTTGTATTCCCCCAAATTGCATAATAATTGTTTCACGATTTTTCTTACGCTTCTGATACTCACATATCTGGTTTACAATCATTGGTTTCAAACTTCCTGGATATTTTTTAGTGTATTCTTTTACCTTTTTTTTAACACCAGGAAAATCAACAGCATAATATTTGTTACATAGATTTATGTTTGAAGGGAATTTGTTCCACATCCAAAATAAAGGGTCAACAAATTCTACTTTTCGCCTAAATGTATTAGCTACATCTATAAAATCAAAATCTCCTATACAAATTATCTTATCAGCTGAAAGCAAGATTTTTCTTATCTTCTTAGGAATTTTTTTTCTTTCGGAAGAATATTTATAAATTCTATCGAATGTTTTTGATTTTTGCAAGAATTCGTAGGTTGTCTCCGTTCCTAATACAACAAGATTAAGTCTTTTTCCAAGGATAGATCTTAATTCATTTCCTATTGCAAGAGCTTGAGCTCCTGGTCCAAAACAAAAAGGTATGGCTTGAATTACAATAGTTATTTTTCTCATTTTTCTTTTGTTGCACGAAGAGAAAACATCATAGGGATAATCTCTCTCTTTCCTTTAAACCACCAACCCTCTTTTTTTAATTCCATGTTATTGTAGTGGGCTTCACACGAATAAGGAAATTCGTGGAGAAAATCAATCTTTAAACCTTCTCTTACAAGAGAATTAATTACTTCGCTGATAGGATGGTTCCAAGTATAGGCAGTATTTTTTAGTTGTTGTTTTGGATTGGCATAATCTCTTCCCCTTTTTTCTTTTACAGGAGAATTATGAAAATAAGATTTTTTGACAAATAGATTAATTCCTTTCCCTTTATTTTCTAGAATCATACTAAATGGATGGCCTTCAATAATATAAAATAATCCTTTTGATTTGAGAAAGTGAGAAATAATTTTTGCCCACCTGTTTAGGTCAGGAAGCCACAATAAAACCCCATATGAAGTAAAAACTATATCGAATTTTCCATTTAATATCTCTGGTAGGTCATACAAATCTGCACATATAAATTTTACACTTAATTTGGACTCTTTGTTTAGATGATTTGCAAGCTTGATTGATTCTTCGGAAAAATCAACTCCTGTAACTCTTGCTCCCATTTTTGCTAATGACAAACTATCTAATCCAAAATGGCATTGAAGATGTAAAATCTTTTTTCCAGAGATATCTCCAAGTTCATTAATTTCTGTTTTAGAAAGAGTTGTTTTTCCAGATCTAAAATCATTAATAGAATATAGATTATTTTTTTCTTGGTGGAGTTTTGTAAGCTCATTCCACAATTTTTTATTTGATTTTAGGTATTTTTCCATTTTTATATTTAATAAGTTTAATATGAAAAATAGATCCTGTTTTATAACTTTTTGGTTTAAATTTAATAAAGTTTACATTTGGGAAGAGACATTCGGGAATAGTTCTCTCTTTTCCAATTTTTCCTGCTATGAATCTTCCATCTCTAACTTTATATAATAATTCTCTTACACAGCTATCGGAGACATTTTTGTTAGGATCAACAACATAAATTGCAGGATATTGTTTATCTAGCGGATTTTTTCTAATTACCATTCTCTTAAGGATTTCGTTTTTTGATAATTTTTCATTATCAATTTTTTCCATTATCAATCTATCTGCACTTGTTTTTTTGGAATGATTTTTGATAATTTTTTGAGTAAGTTCATTTTTATCATCATCAGCTATCAATAAAATCCAACGAAAGCCCCTCAAATCTTTTTCAATTTTATTCAAACAATTTTTAAATTTCTTTTTATTCTTGAATGGAAAGATTATTACTTGTAGACCTGGAAGAGGAAACCAATGGGGGCTTTTTCCCCATTCTTCAACTTCGTTACCATATTTTTTCTTAAAATAATTCCGACTTCTCATGTGAGGAACTCCAGAGTATCTTGTAAATTCTTTTCCAAACGTAGCATGCATAATATGATTTATTGATACAGAATCTTGTCGCCCATATCTTGCCCCGAGTCTTAATGCTCTTATACATAAATCTGCTTCATCCATTCCCCACCCCTTTCCAAATTCCTCATCAAGCTTACCAATTTTGTTTAACCATTTAAGATCCCATAACGAGCATGAACCACTCACAGGCAAATTTGTCCTAACTGCGCCAGATGTCTTTTGGATAAATCCCAAACTTGATTTTTCCTTTGGCCATGTTGGGTCATACCTATCAGGATTATAATTTATGAATGGACCAATACATGCCCATCCCTCATTTATTAATG
The DNA here is from genome assembly GCA_040879785.1 of Candidatus Pacearchaeota archaeon. Lineage (GTDB taxonomy): Archaea > Nanobdellota > Nanobdellia > Pacearchaeales > GW2011-AR1 > ASMP01. The sequence goes on along the minus strand of JBBDJR010000006.1, from coordinate 170,078 downwards.
TTTCTTTAAGCCTCTGCAAATCTCTCTTCTTGGTAAATATAACATCATCATTAAGAAATAGAGCGTATCCGTATTTTTTGTCCCCAAAACCTAACCCCTTATTAATACTACGACAATAATTAAAAGGACCTCTTAAGGAGATTATCTTTGCCTCTTTCCCGAGGATGCTCTTGAGCCCTTTTTCCTTTTTCCTTGTCGAGGGAGATAGAATTATAACTATATCTATTTTCTCATCCTGAGAGGCTAGTTTAAGAGATTTGAGACAATTCTTGAGCATTTTGATATTTTCTCCAGCAGTAGGAATAATTACTAATATTTTCTCTTTGTTCTGAAAGTAAGGCTGTTTTAAGGTATCTTTCCAGAGTAACCACGGATCTGATCTCTTTTTCATAAACTTATTTTGTTTTCTTTTATTTGTTTTGAAATCTCTTTTAATTTTTTAGAAATTATTTTCCTTTTTGAATTTTCTGATTTTCCCATATATTCATCAATAAATTCAAATTGTTTTGAACTATCTTCGATAGGTTCCATAATTCTTTTTGAAGTGTAAAAAAAGAAATTTGAAATAAAATTCAAAAAATCCTTGTTTTTATTTGAAGATTCTTTAGAAAATAAATACATTAAAACTTCTAGGTGGTGGTTATTGAGTCTCAACTTTTTAGGAAACTTTGTAATGATAGCTTTAATAATTTTTATAGAAACGCTGATTTTCTTATTAAATTTTTTGTTCTGTTTTGTTAATAAATTACCAAATATTTCAGGATGTATTTTCTTCCAAGTCTTCTCTTCCCTTTTTGGAAAATATATTTTCCCCTTTTTAAATATAACAGGAACAAATTGAATCTTAATCCTCTTTTCAATAAAAAAATTAATTGCCTCGTGATCCCTTTTTATTTTTTGTTCTGGAAAAGATCTTTTCAATATGTCTAATACTTTCTTCTGAATTATCTCTGGTTTTTTATTAAAAAAGAAGCTTTTGTTTAACATTATTAAAATATCAACATCACTTAATCTGTGGATGTAAGTTCCCTTTGTTGTTGAACCAGATAAGACAAGATTAAGAGAATTATCGAGATTTGATTTTAGGATACTTTCTATGTCAATTATTCTATTCTGGATAGACAAAAGCTCTTTTTTGTTTAATTTTTTGAAAATTTTATTAATTTTTATTAAACTTCTTGCTTCAGAGAATTTGCATTCCTTATTGTAATAATATATTTCTTTATCAAGAATGTCTAAAAGTACCTTATTTTGATTTTCTACAACATTTAAAAAATCAGAAGCATGGATAAATGAAACTTTCTTAACCATTTCTTCAAAAAGGAAAACTCTATTAAAAAACTATTTGTTGAGTGATGATAATTTAACAGTTCGTTGAGTTCTAAACTATTCGGTTTTTAAATGGTCCCGGCAGGAATTGAACCTGCGATCTCATCCAAGTCAGGGATGCGTCATGCCACTAGACCACGGGACCTTATGATATCGTCCAGGCGTGGCCGACATAGACCACAGGACCCAAAATTGCTTCGAGGTGGAAATATTTAAATATAATGTTTATGTCGGTTATTTATGAGATACGGCGGGAGAAGCAAGGTGAGGGGGTTATTCATGTTTTTGTATATCCTTTTCGCGATTTATTTTTTGAACTATCCTTTTAATTTTATTAATTTCGGGGATGCGTTTTCTTCGTTTGAGCCGTGGATAATTTTCATTGGAGGGATTCTTTTGGTTTTCGGAGGATTCAGTTTTTTCAGGCGTGGCAGGGTTGTATATTAGTGTTTCATCAATAAATTTATATACATGATTTTCATATTTTTTTTATGGATTTATCTTCGGTGAAAAAAAAGGGCGTTGCTTCAAAGATGTTCGATTTGGGAAAAAAAGGGCAGGTGACTATTTTCATAATTATTGCGATACTTTTGGTTGTGGGGGTTTCTCTTTATTTTATTCTTAGGACGGACGTTCAGACCGAGGCGGTTCCTGAGGAGTTTCAGCCGGCGTATACTTCTTTTTTGACTTGTATCGAGGACAGCGCTTCGACGGGGATTAGTATTTTGTTGAGCCGCGGGGGATATATTGGGCTTCCGGAATTTGAGCCGGGCTCGGGACATATGCCTTTCTCGTCGCAATTTAATTTTATGGGGACTCCGATTCCGTATTGGTATTACGTTTCGGGGAATAACATTCAGAGAGAGCAGGTTCCTTCGAAGGAGGCGATGGAGACGCAGTTGCAGAATTTTATAGACGACAGGGTCGAGGGATGTAATTTTGAATCGTATTATGACCAGGGGTTTGAGATTTCCTGGGCGGAGCCGTCGTCGAGAGTTGAGATTATGGACGACAGGGTCGATGTTGAATTGGAGATGAATCTTAATTTTGCGAGAGGCGATGAGAGTGTTCTTGTGAGGCATCATGATGTTAGCGTTAATTCGGGGCTTGGCTCTTTGTATGATTCTGCTCTGGCTGTTTATGAAGAGGAGCAGGAGAGTTTGTTTTTGGAGGGGTATGCTGTCGATACTTTGAGACTTTACGCGCCTGTCGACGGGGTTGAGATTTCGTGTTCTCCTCAGGTTTGGAATGCGGAGGAAGTTTTTGATGAGTTACAAGAGGGTGTTGAGGCGAACACTTTAGCGTTGAGTTCGGGAGAGAGTGTTGATGATTATTTTGAGGTCGGGCTTCCTGTTAATGAAGAGGTTCGGTTTCTTCAGTCGAGGGACTGGCCGCACAGCATCGAGGTTACGCCTTCCGACGGAGCGTTTATGATTTCGAATCCTGTTGGGAATCAGCCCGGGCTCGGGGCGTTGGGATTTTGTTATGTTCCGTATCATTTTGTTTATTCTATGAAATATCCTGTTTTGGTTCAGGTTTACTCTGATTCGGGTTTGGACGGGGAGGTTTTCCAGTTTCCGATGGCGGTCGTTATAGAAAATAATAATCCTCGAGAGTCTCTTGAGGGAGAGGCTTCTCAGCAGGTTGACCCCGAGCTTTGCCAGTATAAAAACACAGAGCAGGAGATTAGGGTTAGGGATAAACAAGGAGCTCCTGTCGAGGCGGACATTTCTTATGAGTGTTTTGGAAACAGATGTAATATCGGAGAGTCTCCGGAATCGGGAGTTCTTGTTGACGATTTCCCTCAGTGTGTGAATGGTTTTGTTACGGCGAGGGCTGAAGGATTTAAGGAGACGAGCAGGTTGTTTTCGACAGTTGAATCTGATAGCACAACAATTATTATGGACAGGATTTATGATAAGCAGATTCAGCTTCGGCTTGACGGACAGGCTTACAACGGCGAGGCAATAATTTATTTCCTTGGAGATGATTTTACGAGGACGGTTATTTATCCGGAGCAGAGGTCTGTTTCTTTGGCTGAAGGTCAGTATGAAGTTCAGGTTCATATTTATGAGGACTCTGAAATCACGATGCCTGAAACTGTTACGGAGCAGTGTGTCGATGTTCCGCGTTCGGGCGCTTTGGGATTTTTAGGACTTACTGAGGAGAGATGTTTTGAGATTGAGATTCCGGAGCAGGTTGTTTCGCAGGTTCTTGCGGGAGGCGGACAGCAGAATCATTTTATACTGGAGGATGATTTAATGAGTTCAGGAATGTTAGAAATAAATGCGGAGAGTTTTTCAATTCCTGAAACGACCGACCAGCTACACTTTAATTATTTGCTGTTTGAAGAGAGCGGACTGGAGATAAATTTTGGATAAATGAAAATTATTGGAGATAAGTTAGGAGAGAAAGGAATGAAAAGATTTGTTCTAGCTTTGCTTGTTTTGGCCGTGATTTTGTCGACGGCTTTTTTGGTTTCGGCGCAGTTTTCTTCTTCGTCATATTCAAAAGAGTATGTTGAAAATGGTCAGTTTGACCCTACGGTTCGGAGAGCGGTCGACCCCGGCTTTACCGGTTTTGATAGGGGAATGTGTGAGTCAGGGCAGGATTTTCTTTTGCAGGTTTCTCCGACGGGATGTGCCCCATCTATTGTAAGAAGTGATTTACTTGAGAGTCAAAATGTGCCTGTTTTTTGCCCGATTGTTGCGACTAAGTTGAATCCTTTGATTGATGTTGATACTATTGACAGAGTTACTTTTTCTCCTGAAGGAAGGCCGGAAGGAGTTTCTGGCGTTGGGTTCCAACCGGCGAGGGCAGCGTTGGGAAGGCCCGGAGCAGAACTAACTCAGCCGGTTTTGAATAATGTTGGTTACGCGGTGATTGTTTTAAGACAGGAAAGGAATGAGAGTGCGATGCCTGATTTTGTCGAGGGAAATCTCACTGCAAGAATAAGGTATGATGTTCATAACGCGTTTGGCGTCGGGCAGTCTTCATTTTATCTTCCGGTGATGAGTGATACTGAGTGGAACAGGGATTTTGTTCAGTCTAGTTTTTGGCAGGGACGGGGATTTTTGAGAGCTGAGAGTGTTAATGACGATAGGGCGTCGATTTCGGTTTATTCAGATAGAGAAACAGGCTCGAGGACGGGGACGAATAAGAGGAGAGTTGCGACGGAGAATCTTGTTGTTGGTGAATCTTCAAGAGATATTTTTATGCCCGGATTTAATTTTTGTGCGGGAAGTATGAATTTAAGACTTGATGATATCGAGAATCCGGATACGACTGCGAGATTAGAAATTAATGGAGATGTTTTTGAGTTTAGGGAAGGTGAAAGGTTTTTGGATAATGATTGCAGGGTTAGGAGAGTTGAAAAGCAGGGAATTGTTGAAAGTGCCGATATTAGTTGCAGGGCGGATGAAGGAAGCGGGAATTTGCATTTGAAAGTCAGTCCCAGAGTAAATATAAGTGTTGAAGGAATTGATAGATATTATAGTGTTGGTGATGCTCTTTTAGGAGAGGATGGGAGGCCTTTAATGGCGGCAGAAGGAGAAAAGACAGTGTATCTTGCTTATGTTACGACAAAAGGTAACACAAGATCAAATGAAGATTTAGTAGCGGGACTTGCAGCAGTTCCGGGAACGAGGGAAAGATTAAGTAATTCTGAATTGGAAGATTTTGCTGATTTCTTTAATGAGGCTCCTAATGGAGATATCTCCGCATTTCTTTCGACAGTTTATGCGACAAAGGGTGAAGAAGGTGTTAGGATAGATAACTTTGCTACGTTAGGAAGGACTTTAATTGGGCAAGGAAAAGCAATATACAAATATATTGTTTCAGGAATATTTTTTGAAAGTATCTCTTTTCAAGAATCTAGATTAATTTTTAGTGGTGGAAGTGAGGAGGGAAAAGAAGCTTTTATTGAGGGTTTTGCGGACGCGGTCGATGCGGACCTGTCTGAATTAGGCGATGAAGATAGAGAGAATTATGAAAATGCGGTCGAGGATTATAATGATGTTTTGGATGGTTTTGCTGGTGATAGATATCCTCCGGAATTAGATAATGAGCCAACTTTTGGTGAGAGGGCGTTGAGAGGGATGATAGAGCTTCAGGAAGGAACAGGTCAGAAAAGGTCTGTTGTTGAGTTGTGTGAGGAGTTTGAAGATAGTTATCCTGATTCGATGAATGAAAATCCTCCTAAGGATTGTGTCGAGGAGCATCGGCTCGCGAGTCCGGAGTCTTCTATGGGAAGTGTTTTGGTTAAGGGAAGAACTTATAGTATCTCTTTAGACAGGGTTAGAGAGCCGACGTTTGATGATTTCGGGGCGGTGGTTTCTGTAAGGATGCCTGATGGAAGCACGGAGGGTATCCATTTGAGAAAAGATTCTGTACGTGTTTTGAACCATACAAGTGGGGCATTTATCCAGTTAGTTGATATGAGCAGAGATTCTTCTGGAGAGATTTCTGTTAGAATTAGGACTAATCTCAGAGAGGGATTTGTTGAAGGCGTTGAGAGAGCTTTTGTTGGCCAGGTAACAAGAATAACATTAAGGGAAGGGTTACCTGATTCAAGAGGAGGATATACCTTTTCGTTACAGCAGGCAAATTTAAACGAAGTTGCAAAAGTTTCTGTTCAGCCGAAGGTGAGGTTCCAGGAAACAGAGGCAGAGTTTCCGTTTAGGATTGGGATTGAAAAAAGAGCGATACAGCTTTCTCCGGAGAAAACAAGAGAAAGAATTGATTCTTTGGATGAAAAATTGGAAAGGTGGAGGAATATAAATGAGAAGCTTGGAACTGCAGTTGAATTAGGAAATAAGGCATGTCTTGGTGTTGGTGCTGCTTTAACTGTGAAAAACTTTTTCTCGAATTTGCAGGGAGAAGGAATTGCCAGGCAGAAAGTTATGAGGGGTCCGGGAGGTTATTATGAGATTTGTGAAAGTGAGATAGCCGGGACGGGAGAGTCAATGGATTCTTGCTTGCTTGATAAGAATGATAGGATAGAAAGTGCTGTGAATGAAGTGGCGGAAGCGTTGGAGAAACATAATGAAGAGATGAAAAAAATTCAGGAAGGGATTACCACGAGCCATTTCCTTGGAGAGGATGTTGTTGACACCGGGGCGTTTATGGAGAAACTTGTTGATGATGATTATAGAAATGAATTGAGTGGAAATCTTGAAGGTATTGAAACGATAAAGATTGAAGGACGGGACGTACCTGTTTCGAGTATAATTGGGAACATGACTCCTGAGACGACTTATGTGACTCAGGCGAGAGACTTGCAGTTGAATGCACGGCTTTTGAATTCTGATAATTCGGTTGTTAGTGATGTTGCGAGAGGTGATATCGAATCCGCTCTTGGAGATATTTATGTTAATTCTAATAGAGACTCTAAGAGGAGAAGTATTTCTGAGGATACGGGATTTTCTAATCCTATCATTGGCTCGACGGAAAAGCTGACTAAGATTCCGTTTACCACGCGAACGACTTTTGGCCAGGTTGAAGATAAATTTTCAGGAGCGCAAATTAATGATGATGAAAGCGTCCAGCTTTTTGAGAATGAGGCAGACGGGCAAATATATCTTTTGGTTTTGAATGAGAATGATGTTATTCAGGAGACTTATGTCGTCGGAGAGGGAAACTCTTTAGAGAGGCACGGCACGAAAGATGACCCTAAGCATCCAAATCCGTTGGGACTTTCTTTCAATTATTATGAAAAAGAAACTTATGATAATGAGTGTTCAAATTGTGAGTTGAGGTATTATGAAACCGGGCAGTATGCGGGATTGCCTGCGATTGTTCCTTTCCCTGCTCCTCCGGGTTTGGGTGATGGTTGGTATGCAGCAATAAAATCGAGTCTTCCTATAGGAGGACAGGTGAGGGCGTTTGAAGATTCGGGAAGAGTTTCGAGTTTTTATTTGTGTAACGTCGGAGAAAACGGAAGAGAAGAGTTTTTCTCAGGGGTTGGAGATGATGATTGTGTTTTGATGAATCCTGGTTTGAGCCAGCCTTACACAAATTTCCCGGGACTGGATGAGAATGATGCATTTCTGCTTACAGACAGGGCTGTCCAGGCGATTGCCCAAGCCTCAAGAAAGCATAGTGCGGGACTTAGTTCAATCAGTTTGTTTGGAGAGACAATTGATGTTGGAGAGCCGGCTGTGGGAGTTCCGGATGTAGAGTGTCAGGACTTTATGTCTGCGAAAGAGTGTAGTATCATGTTTAATATTTGTGACCCTGTTGTTTGCCCGAGTTCAAGGTGTAATCTTGGAGGAAACTATCATGTTAGAGATGTTGTACAGTCGGGAGTGATTGGAAGTATTGCTTTATGTTATCCTAACGCAGCGTGGGCAGGCGGAGATGTTTATGTTCCGATTTGCCTTTCGGGAGTTCATGCGGGTCTTGAGGGATATTTGAGTGTATTGGATAATTATCAGCAGTGTCTTGAGCACAGCCTTGAGACCGGACAACAGATAGGAATTTGTGATCAGCTTCATTCTGTTTATATGTGTGATTTCTTCTGGAGGCAGGCGCTTCCGGTTGCGAACGCGGTGATTCCGGAGGTTCTTGGAAAAGTTCTTGGCGGGCAAACTACTCGTGGAGGAGGAGAGTATATGGATGTAAGGGATGCGTGGCAGAAAGCAGGAGAGTCCGCGGATTTCTTTACGCAAGAGTATGCTGTGAATTCTGCTAATGCATTTAGGGTAAGGTCAATGGAAGGTGTTGGAACAGAGGTTTGTAAAAACTGGGTTTCGATTGCAGGACCTGATACCGGAAGTCTTATTGATTCAATAACAAAACCAAGAGTGCCTGCACAATTCTATGGAAGGTTTGATGAGATACCTTTTACCTCGGCTACGACTCCTCCGACTTCCCACTATAAGACATTTTATCATATTTATGCGGGAGAGGATGTTTCTGCTTACTATCAGGTTTACCTTAGAAGTACAGGAGAATCATTTTACCAGGACACTCCTTCGAGGAGAGTGGTTGCTACAGGATTTATTCCTGCCGGTGATTCTGCAACTTGTGGTTCCAATCCAAATCAGCCTTGTGATTTTACGGCTCCTTCAGGATTTAATGAATTGTGTATTGTAGTGAATGGTCAGGAAGAGTGTGGGTTTGGCCAGGTTACGACAGATTTTGCACCGAACTACCTTTCAGATAGATTTATTTCAGACCAGGTTTCAAGGACCGATATAAGTTCTGAGAGAGAGTGTGTTTCAGGGACGACTAATATAGAGAGTATAATTAATCCTAGTATTCGTGAGGGCGTTGATCCATCTCTTCATAACAGAGGAATTACAAGAATCTGTGCGACGGACAATCCCGGCTCGGCGACGGACGCTGCGGCCGGAACCGAAGATTCAAGATGGGTCAGGGTCGGACATTGTGATTCTCCTCAGATTGGTTGCTGGCTTGATAGAAGAAGTGTTGAAAATACGGTGAAACATGAAGGATTGAGAGAGAAGGCATTAAATGATTCCGCAGTTGATTATCTTGAGGTTTTGAGAAATGAGACCGGGGCTTTAAGTGATGATGAGTTTAGAGATGTTGTCGGTGAGATTGAAGATTTGGAAAGTAAAGGGAACCCTGTCAGTTTGATTGAAAAAGTAAATGAGAATATTGAGAAGGTTTTCTTGAGTTATGAGAAGGGATTTTTGACTCTGGTTAGAGGGGATGCCTACAGGAAGCTTGCTGTGGCTGCCTATCAGAAACTTCTTGATGAGAATGAAGGTGATTGTACTGAAGATGAGGATTGTCCTGATGGAAAAGTTTGCGAGGACAGTCTTTGTGTTGATCCAGATGGAGATGATGATGGGGAAGATGGTATTGATGAAATTTTGGAAGTGACCAATCCTGCAACAGAAGAGGAGTTAAGATCTCTTGGTGTGGATTATCCTGTTTTTGCCTTTGGCGACGGGAGATTCTTTTTTGGTCAGAATATCTATTATACTTTCATAGATGGGAATTGGTACTGGTCTTTGGACGGAGAAAGTCCTGGAGAAGGCGGTGAGTGGTTTGATGTTAGACATATTGATTATACTCTTAATAGGACTCCTCCTAAAGATGATGATGTACCTACACGAATTGAAGATATTGAGCCTGGACAATTTGACGATCCCGGTTTTGAAACCGCCGCTCCCGATAATACAAGGGTGGAGATTCCAGAAGGAATAACTCTTCCTTCGGAAAATCTTTTGTCTGAGAACAGAGAGTTTACAGAGTCTGGACTAAAAGGAAAGTCTTATCTCGAGGGTCTTGAGTTTTTAATAGACAGGGTTGAACAAAATGATGAGAAGTCAAGAATACCTCTTTTGGGAATTACTTTGCGTAACTCAAAATTATCCACTGAAAAAGTTGGGTTTTCACATAGAGGAAGGTTTAGCGTTGCGAGAAGATATGATGGGGGAGATTTTGAGGGCGATTATGATTTGTATTTTGAGTATAGTGAGGACGAAGGAGAGTGGATGTATGCTATTGAAGATATCAGTCTTATGGCACCTGTCTCGGGAGAGATTCCTGAAAGCAGGTTGGTAGGGTCCGGATTTGGGCGAACGGAAATCTCCATTGCTGAGGATGGGACAAGGAATATTATTATGTCATTAAGAGACAGAGGTTTTCTTGAAGGAGCCGCAGTGATTTTCTCAATTGATTTAAATTTAAATGAGGAAGATGTTGGTAGCGGAAGGTCTCTGTTTGATATAGATGACTCTGATTTTTCTTCCCCGGGATTCGAGACCGCCGCTCCCGATAATACAAGGGTTTCTCCACCTGAGATAGGTTTTGGTTGTACAACAAAGGAAGAATGTCAAGAAGATATAGGATATAAAATCATAGATATTGCTTCGGATATAAAACAGGAAAGAGGGAGTCCTCCTTTTATGAGTGATGGTGTAGTGAGTGAAGATAATGGAGGAAGAATAGCTTCTTTTGAGTGTTTGGCCTTGGCGGTTGCTTATCATGAGAGTGAGATTCAGCATTGTAATCAGATACATCAGGGAGAAGACCCTCTTTATTGTAACGAAAATTCCAGTGAGGTTATCCTTGGGGATGAAGGCGCGAGTTTTGGTGTTATGCAGATTAATACCGCATTTACAAGACAGGACACAGGACAGGATGTTGGGCATTGTGGAGACTATGGTCTTTCATCTAATCACGAGGAATGTATAGACCAACTTTCAGATGCAGAGAAAAATATGGAGGTTGGGTTGAATTTATTGGCCGATGAATATGATTCTTTTGAAAGAGTTTATAGTTGTTATCGTCAAGAGAGGCATGGTTCTGTTGTTAGGGAAAGTGATTTCATTAATTTGGCTTATCGTGGATGGCAAAGAGCTTTAAGGTCTTATAACGGATGGAATTCTCAGTGTACCTACGAGAAAGATGATGGGAGTCTTGGATTGATTGGCGATCCGAGATATGTTGAAAATGTGGGTAGTACTGAAAATTTAGATAAGCTTAAAGAGATGTTCCCTGAGGTTTGTTAATTCATGCGGGCGAAAGGACCCGAATGAGAACCTCCTGCAGGTTCTTCACAACTCCAGCGTCCCAAATCCAAGCGAGGAGTGGGATTCGAACCCACGTTACTCGGGTTGCAGCCGAGCGCGTAACCACTTCGCCATCCCCGCAAATGCCCCCGACAGGATTTGAACCTGCGACCTACTGATTAGAAGTCAGTTGCTCTATCCAGCTGAGCTACAGGGGCTCACTTGCTTCGCTCGCCCACCTTTATTCGTCCAGACTTGTCCAAACAAGGGCATCTAAGCTAAAAATCTAAGAAGAAATTGTATTTAAAATGTTTTGTTTATCTTAAAATCATTTAATCAAACCTCAACAGAATCCAAATCCTTAGGCAGGCTCGTTTCCTTGAAAACCTTTTTAGCTTCCTGCAGCACAGCCTTAAAATTCTTTGAAAATCTCTGGCTGACATGAATCAGATAAAGCTTCTTAACTTTCGCTTTCTTCGCAATTCGCGCTGCCTGCTCTGAGGTGAGATGTTTATACTCTCTTGCTTTATCCTCATGCCCGGAATCAAACGTAGACTCTGACACAAAAACATCAGACTCTTTAACAAAAGGCGCAATCCTCTCATTTAAAGCCGTATCCAAAACAATTGAAACCCTCTTCCCTTCCTCTGTGTAAGTCAAATTCTTTGCGGAATATTTTTTCCCTTTGTAAGTTATATCTTTTCCTTCTTTCAGTTTTTTCATATGAGGCCCCGTCGGAATCTTAAACTTCTCAATCTTTTTCTTGTCGATTCTCGTCTTGCCTTTTAAAACAAACGAATACGCGTTGCAAGGAGTCCCGTGAGTCATCTCTTCAGATTCAATATAAAAATCATCCTCCTCCAAGAATTTTCCTGAAACCTCTTTTACCTTAATGGGATATTCCTCTCTGACTCCAAACAAGTCCCTCAAAGATTCCAATTTTCTCTTAGTTCCTCGTGGCCCATAAATATGTAAAGTTCTGTTGTAACCGCTCATCCCCAGAGTTTTCAACAATCCTGGAATTCCTAAAATATGATCTGCGTGCCAATGAGTAATCAAAATCCTTGTTATCCTGCACGGATTTAATCTCGCCTTCCGAATCTGTCTCTGCGTCCCTTCCCCACAATCAATCAAAATATTCTCTCTCTCATAACTCAGCCAGATTGAAGGATGGTTTCTTCCAGCGCTCGGAACAGAATCACTTGTTCCCAAAAAATGTATTTTTACTTTTTCTGCCATAAATAATAAAGCAAAATCTAATTAATAAAAGTAACTAAAATTATAACTACTTCTTCAAAGCAGTAGAGGCAGGAGAAATGAAAATTATTGTGTCTCCTCTAAGAAATGTAAGTCCAAGATTTCTTTTTACTTCGCCACCTTCCATTTCTTTTATATTATCAAGAACAAGATTCACATGAATGTCAAAAGCTAACAATGTTCCTACAAACTGCTTATCGCCTTTCAAGTGAACAAGCACTTCCTTTCCTTTCGAATTATTTAAAAGATCTAGAGGTCTTTCAATTCCGTTAACCATTTTATTAAACTCCAAATTATGGAATATTTATATAGAATATTCTATTGGTTTATTTATAAATTCTTCGGTTCTGCATTTACAAGAACACATCTGCCTCATTTTCAAAAAATCTTCAAACAGAAACCTATTTAAATTAAAGCTTTTCATCTTTAACATGAGAAAAGGAATAAAGACTACGGGCGGAAAGTACAAAAAGCATAGAAGTAAAAAGCTCTACGAAAGAGAAGGACAAAAAAGGACAACAAAACTCGGAGAAGACAAAAGAAAAACATACAGAGTGCGGGGCGGAAACATAAAAACATCTTTGCTTAAATCAAAATTTATTAACGTAAAAATAAAAGACAAAAATCAAAAACTTGAAATAAAAAACGTTATTGAAACTCCGTCAAATAGATTCCTTGCAAGACAAAACATACTTACAAAAGGTACAATCGTTGAGACAGATAAAGGAAAAGTAAGAATCACAAACAGACCAAGCCAGGAAAGTGTTGTTAATGGTATCCTTATTGAAAACGAATAAACCTAGTTCTGAAACCATACTCTCCGAGAATAAAAACCGAAAGCTTTATAAATGACGAAAAGTTTATAAACGCTGTACAAAGTTGGTTTATAAACCTTTTTACCAACCTCGAAGTAACAAAATTTCTTTAGTCTTAAAATGGCTAAAAAACAACTCAAATGACCTCTATAAAAAAATGTCCTGAATGTGAAAGTATAAATCTTACTTATGATCCTCACCTCGGAGAAATAATTTGTAATGATTGTGGTCTTGTTGTAGAAGAAAAAATGGTTGATTCTGGTGTAGATTTACAAGGAAAATTCGATAAAGGGGAGAAAAAAGGTCGTGGCGGAGCGCCTTCAAGCATGCAAAAATTCGACAAAGGGCTTACAACTAACGTCGGTGAAATCTCCGATATTTATAGATTAGACCCAAAACAAACAAGAAAATTCTTAAGACTTAAAAAATGGCAGGAGAGAGTTTCAACTTCTATTGAAAGAAATCTAAGACTCGCAATGGCTGAACTAAGGGTTATCGCTTCCTACCTAAACCTTCCAAACGTCGTCAGAGACGAGGCATCAAGAATTTACAACTTCGTTCTCCAAAGAGGTCTCGTAAGAGGAAGAAGCATGGAATCTGTAATTGCCGCATGTCTTTACGCCGCCTGCAGAAGCTACAACATCCCGCGAACTCTTGACGAAATGGCAACAGCATCCGACGTTGAAAGAAAAGAAATCGGAAGAACATACAGATTCATCATAAGAAAACTCGGAATAAAAGTCACGCAAAGCTCCCCAAAAGACTACATCTCAAGATTCTCTTCAGTTCTAAAACTATCTCCAAAAGCTCAAAACGACGCGCTCAAAGTTCTAAAAAAAGCAGAGGGTGTTGAGCTAACATCGGGAAGAGGCCCTGCAGGAATCGCCGCCGCCGCACTTTACGTTGCCGCATTAATAAACGACGAGAAAAAAACTCAAAGAGAAGTCGCAGACATTGCAGGGATAACAGAAGTTACAATAAGAAACAGATACAAAGAGCTTATAGAAAAACTCGACCTCGAAGAAAAAATAAAACAGAAAGAAGCCGAAGTCAAAGCGAAGAAGTAATATACTTACATAATGTAATTAATCTTATTTTTTCTTATACTTCATTCCTAACTGGATTACCGAAGCTATAAAAAGACCTATTGAAATGTATAAGTATCCTGTCGCTTCTAGATCTCTAATAAACCTGCTAATATAAATCGCCAAAAATATAACAAACAACGCAAAACTAGTCCATCCGCTCTCAACCCACAATTCTCTTATTTTTCTTTTTTTGTTCTTTAGCACTTTAATTCTCCAAAATCAATAAGGATTCTTGTTAGCCCTGAAATAATTTACTCCACCAAGAATAACCAATATTCCTGCTATTAAAACAATCCAACTATCAATCGATTCAATAAAGTTTGGCATTGGAACAAAGACAAAAGAAGCGTTTATCAGGTATAAACCAAACAAAAGATATAAAACAGAACCAACAACAGCTAATTTGTTTGACATTTCCTTATCAATATAAATTAATTTAAATATCTTTCCATCCTTAAATCCTATCCCATATCAATATCTTTTTATACTAAAATAATTCTTTATTTCTATGCGGGCGTGCCGGAGTGGTCAAACGGGACAGGCTTAGGCGAGTAGATTTGCAAGAGATTATCAGCATAATAATAACGCAAACGGACCTCGAAGAAACCTGTTAGCTTAGTGCTTACAAAGGTTCGAATCCTTTCGCCCGCATGAAGGATTCGGGAAGCTGGAGTTGTGAAGAACCTGCAGGAGGTTCTCATTCAAACCCCACTCCTCGCTTAAGAAAATGAAAAAAGAGAATAAAAAAGTATATTTGATTCACAGATGGGGTGGAAGTTCTGAAAGTGAACCCTGGTTTCCATGGCTTAAAAAAGAGCTTGAGAATAAAGGGTTTAATGTTATTATTTTTGATATGCCTAATACAGACCACCCTAAGATTGAGGAATGGGTTGGGTTTTTGAGAGAAAATATTGATTCTGATGAAATTGATGAGCAAACTTACTTTGTAGGACACTCAATAGGATGTCAGACTATTATGAGGTTCTTGGAAAAGTTGCATAGACATAAGAAAATTGCTGGATGTGTTTTTGTAGCTGGCTTTTTTGATCTTATTAATCAGAGTCCTGAAGAAATGAAAATTGCACATCCCTGGATGAATACAAAGATTGGTTTTTCCAGAATATTAGATCATTGTAATAATTTCATGGGCATATTCTCCGACGATGATTCTGAAGTCCATCTTGATGAAGCAGAGAAATTTAAAAAGAATCTTGGGGCAAAGATAATTATTAAGAAGAAGCAGGGACACTTTACAAAGGAAGATGATGTTGAGAAAATTCCTGAAATACTAGATTTTATTAAATAATTTAAGAATTATCAGGGGCTTTATGTGTGTCTATGTTAAACATGACTTCTGTTCCGTCCAGTGCTTCAGAGAGTTTGTCTGCTAACTCAAGGACTTTTTCTGTTGAAGGCTCGTTTTCCCATTTGTAAGAGAAGTCGACAGGTCCAAGGGAAGAACTGAAACCTACAGACTCAACTTTTTTAACAATTTCAGAAATCTTCCCGTTTCCTGCTTTGAAGTATAAAACTAAATATGTTTTCCATCCCATAATTGAAGAAAAGGAAAAGATTTTATATAGTTTTCTCTTTTGAAAAATATAGGATAACAAAATGAAAACACACACAAAATACATAACTGTTAATACAAAGAATAAGATTGATTTTTTGAATATAACTTCTGAGGTTGAGGATGTTGTCAGAGAGTCTGGAGTTAAAGAGGGAATTGTTCTCGTGAATCCGATGCATATAACGGCTTCGGTTTTTATTAACGATAATGAATCTGGATTGCTTCATGATTTTAGGCAGTGGCTTGAAAAACTGGCTCCGATGAATCTTGATAATTTGGAAAAGTA
Organism: Candidatus Pacearchaeota archaeon; assembly: GCA_040879785.1. Lineage (GTDB taxonomy): Archaea > Nanobdellota > Nanobdellia > Pacearchaeales > GW2011-AR1 > ASMP01. The sequence goes on along the minus strand of JBBDJR010000006.1, from coordinate 154,245 downwards.
CAGGCACAATTTGACGGGAGAAGATAATGCCTATGCTCATTTATGGAGGACGATAATGGGCCGTGAGTCTGTGATTGCGATTACCGACGGAGATTTGGATTTTGGTCCGTGGGAGACAATTTTTTACGGAGAGTTTGACGGCAAACGCAATAAACGTATTTTGGTGAAAGTTATTGGGGAGTAAATTCTATATATTGTAATCTAAAAAAGTTTTTAAACTAAAGATGTATGATTCTGTGATGGCAAAAAGAGAGGTGGGAAAGTTTCTCCCGGCAGGCATTTTGGTTTTAGGTGCTCTTGCTGTGGCGTACTTTGTTAGCGTAAGTTTTACAGGATTTGCTGTTTTTGAACCTTCAAATGATATTGCAGGAGAAAATGCAACGTTTTCTTATTATGTGGAAAATTTTACTAATGCAAACTTACATCCAAACGGACAATACATTTTCTCAACAAACAATACAGGAACATGGATAAATGATTCGGCAGAAAACTTTACGGCAACACCAGACTGGGCAAACGAAACAAAGACATTGAATAACACGGTGGGTTCAGTAATAGGTTATAGGTGGTACCTTACAGATAATAGCTCTAATTCAAGTGCTACGAAAATTTTTACTTTAACAACAACTCCAGATGTAATTGCTCCGAAATTTAAAAAAATCCCTGAAGATGCCTCAATAAGTTACGGAAAATCTTTGTCTGTAGACTTTGATGCAGAGGATAATGTTGGATTAGATTCTTATTTTATTATTAATTGGACAGATACTTTTGAAATAAATAGTTCAACAGGAATTTTAACAAATTCTTCTGTTTTAAGCGTAGGAACTAATTATGTAATAAATGTTTCAGTAAATGATACTTCAGAAAATACAAATTCTACATTGTTTAGTGTAAATGTTACCGAGGCAGAGCCTGATCTGAGTTTGACTGGAACTTCGCAGATTAAGCCGAATGCTACGGGAGATGTTGAAGGAACGGGATGCCCGGGGCAGTTGAATTGTACTCTTTATAGAGACGGCGAAGCGGTAGATAATCCTGACAATTCTAATTTTGAAAAAGAAGGAAATTACACCTATGTTTACAAGACAACGGGAAATGAGAATTATTCCAGTGCTTCTTCTGAAAGTTTTGAGTTAGTTGTTAGGGTTGAAGAAAATACAGATGGTGATGGTGGTGAGACAGGAAATGAGGAAGGCGAAAGTAGTGAAGCAGGTCAGGAAACTGAGTCTTTTGAATCAAGTGAATCTGAAAGTCAGACACAATCAGGACCTTTGAATGCGGAAAGCATCGGCGAGGTAAGAATAAGGCCCGGTTCTTTAGAAGAGGTTTCATTAAATGTTGAAAACACCGGAAGCTCGTTTATGATGTCTTGTGAACTTTCTTCTTCCGGAGAGAATTCTGACTGGATATCTTTTGACGAGGGACAGAAAAATATCGACCCTGATGAAGAAGCAGCATTCAATTTTGTTGTGAGTGTTTCCGAAGATACTGGGGAAGGAGAGTATCCTTTAAGTGTTTCAGTAGAGTGTTCTTCAGGAGATTCAGTTTCTGAGAGTTTTACAGTTTTGGTAGAGAAAGAAAAGATTGGATTTGAGATTGTTGACGCAAGAAAAACCAGGCAGGACGATATGGTTAGAGTAACTTATTCTTTAGAAGAGCTTTCGGGCACACCGCAGGATGTTGAAATTGATTTTGTGCTTGAAGACTCAAACGAAACTCAATTGGCAAATCTAGGTGAAAATAGAAGTCTTGATTCAAATGAATCCTCTGAGTTTACTGCAGAAATAATTGTGGTTAACGGTTCTTTGGAAGATGAGGTGAATCTTAGAGTTAGTTACAACTCAGAGATTTATTCAAGTTCTGTCCGGGAAAGTTTGGTTCTTGGCGCGCCGATTGGAGGGTTTGCAATCTTTGACGAGCTGGGTCTTACAGGAATAGGTGCCAATGCGATTATTGTTATTGCAGGCGCTTTTTTACTGTTGATAGTAATTTTCTTTATTACAAGGAGAATAAGACTCTCTATGAAGGCAAGGAAAAAATCAAAGAGTACTGGTGATGATTCTTCCCCTAAAAAGGAAAAGAAAGAAGACGATAAAGATTCTGATGAAGAGTCTAAATAAATTTTGCTTTTAGGGTCGTTAATTTTTCTAATAAGATTTAAATAGTTTTGTAGTGCCTAATGCTTAGATGGCATTCATTGTTAAAAAGAAAATTCACGGGAAAAATTATTATTATCTTAATGAGAATAAGAGAGTCGAGGGAAAAGTTAAAAGTAAGACTCTGGCTTATCTTGGAAAGACGAAGAAAGAGGCAGAGAAAAAGTCTAAGGAGATTATCCAAAAACTAAAGGAAGAAAGTGCAATGGAATTAAATCAGGGAACCTCTAATGAGACAGATAAGAAACCTGAAGGAGAAGAGTTATTGAAGAGGCAGGACATTTCTATAGAAGATTTAACAACTTTCTGTAAGAGAAAAGGGTTTGTTTATCAGTCGGGAGATATTTATGGAGGTTTTGCAGGTTTTTGGGATTTTGGTCCTTTGGGTGTTGAGTTGAAAAATAATCTCAAAGAAGATTGGTGGAATTATTTTGTAGGTAGAGATGATGTCGTGGGAATTGACGGGAGCATAATTACTCATCCAAAAATCTGGAAGGCTTCGGGACATGTTGATAGTTTTAGTGATGTATTTATTTTATGTAAGAAGTGTAAGAAACCAGGGAAGGTGGACAGAAATGAATTGGGAAAGGTTAATTGTGCTCATTGCGGAGGGGATTACGACGAGAGTACTGCAAGAGATTTTAAGTTAATGTTTGAGACGAATGTTGGTCAGGATGATACCAGTTACCTTCGGCCTGAAACTGCCCAGATGATATTTGTTGATTTTAAATCGGTCTATGATAATTCAAGGGCAAAACTTCCGTTTGGCATTGCACAGATAGGGAAGGCATTTAGGAATGAGATTGCTCCTCGTGATTTTTTGTTTAGGAGCAGAGAGTTTGAACAAATGGAGATGCAGTATTTTATCAATCCCGAGAAATTGGATGACTGTCCTTTTTATGAGGATATAAAGAATGAGAAAATAAATATTCTTGATTCTGAGAAGAAAGAAGATGTTCTTAGTATTGGACAGATGCTTAAGAAGAAAATATTTAGAAATAAATGGCATGCTTACTGGCTTCATTATTCTTATCTTTGGTTTTTAAAATTAGGAATTGATAAGGATAATTTGAGATTAAGAGAGCATGAAAAAGATGAATTGGCTCATTATGCGAATGCTGCTGTTGATATAGAATATAATTTTCCGACGGGATGGAGAGAGATTTTTGGAAGTCACGACAGAGGGGATTTTGATTTGTCACAGCACGAGGAATTCTCAAGAAAGGAATTAAAAGTTTTTGATGAAGAGAGTAAGAAAAAAGTTTTACCGAAGGTGATTGAATCTTCGTTTGGAGTCGAGAGAGCATTTCTTGCCTTTATGTTTGATTCATATTTTTATGGAGACCAAAGAAAGAATATTGTCTTAAAACTTAATCCGGTATTATCTCCAATAAAGGCGGCGGTGTTTCCTATTGTTAAGGTAAATGAAGAAATTGTTAAAATTTCTAAAGATGTTTATGATAATTTAAGAAAGGAGTTTAGTGTTGTTTATGATTCGGGAGGAAGTGTTGGAAGGCGTTATTCCAGAAATGATGAAATAGGAACCCCTTTTTGTATAACTGTCGACGAGAAAAGCCTGAAAAGTATGGATGTTACGATTCGTGATCGTGATTCAAAGAAACAAATTAGAGTTAAAGTATCAGAACTGAAAAATGTTTTAAGAGGTTTAATTAATGGCGAAATTAATTTTGATAAAGTAGGTAAAGTTGGGAAATAGATTTTGTCGTCGGTAAAACATAAAAACTGTTTTCTTCAAAAATTTTTGATAGACACAAACTTTTTAAATAATTAGTTCTTAGTATTTACAATTAAAAAGAGAGGTGTAAAAATGCCGAGAAAAAAAGCAGCTAAAAAAACAGCTAAGAAGAAAACAACAAAGAAAAAGGCTACAAAGAAAAAAGCAGCTAAGAAAACAACAGCAAGGAGAAAAACTGCTATGAAAAAGACAGCCAAGAAGAAAACTGCAAAGAAAAAGACTGTTAAAAAAGCAGCTAAAAAAACAGCTAAGAAGAAAACTGCTCGAAAAGCTACCAAAAAGAAAAGAAGGTAGTTAAAATAAATTTATTTTTTTATTTTTAGAGTTTAGAAGTATGGTTTTTATTTGAGATGGTAGAATGTATCTTTTGTAAGATTGTGAAAGGAGATGTTCCTACTGAGAAGATTTATGAGGATAGTAATTTTGTAGCGTTTGCCGACGCTAACCCTGTTGCAGAGGGGCATACTTTAGTTATTCCCAAAAAACATTTTGAGACAATTTTAGATTTGGATGAAGAAATTGCTAAGGGTTATTTGGGATTTGTTAAAAAAGTTGCAGAGGATTTGTTGAAGAAATATAATTCAGAAGGATTTAATGTCGTTGTAAATAATGGGAAATCAGCGGGACAGGTTGTGAATCATGTACACTTTCATATTATTCCGAGGAAGAAAGGTGACGGGTTGAAAATTGTTGGGTGACTAACTCTATGGCTGCACCAGGATTTGAACCTGGGACCTCGTACTAGAGAAAAGAAAGGTTTATAAGTATTACTGTATTACATTATTTATGAAAGAGAAAGAAATAATTACTTTTAGAGGAAACAGAGATTTATGGATAGATTTTGTTTCTAAAGTTAAAAAAGAAAGGAAAAATATATGGGAAGTCCTTGAAGGATTTATTAAAACATATCTTAGGAAAAAATAAAATGGTCCTATCTTTAGAATCTATGAATGATGAAGAAAAATTTGCACTTTTATGCGGAATAATAATGGGGGATGGTTGCTTGAGTTTGGTTAATGGTAAAAAGAAGTTTATTGCAATAACAGGATCTTCTATAGATGATATATCCTTCTTCCAAGAAATTGTTTCCCCTCTTTTAGTCTACTTTAGAGAGAAAAATACAAACTTGAAGTTTAGGAAAGATTGTAATGCAATAGAATTTAATTTCATAGATGCCGAGCTTTTTGATTTGATTTCTTCTTCTGGTTTCCCTGTGGGAAAGAAAGGAGCTAATCTAAAAATACCTAAACTGTTCTATGAGAAAAATTTATTAAAACATGTTGTTCAAGGATTTTTTGCAACTGACGGGAGTTTTGTCCTAACGAAAAATCCAAATAAATATTACCCAAGAATTGAATCAAGAACAATTCACAAACAGTTAATCAAGGAGATTCATGATTATCTCCAGAGTTTAGGGATGAGTGGTAATCACTATTTCTGTAAGTCAAGGCCAGATCCTAGGTGGAATGTTGTTCAGGATCAATACCGATTTCAGTTTAATGGGAAGAAAAATCTACTACTTTTCGAGAAAGAAATAGGTTTTGTAAATCTGAAACACCATAAAAAGTTTCTTGACTTTATGAATTATGATCGGGAGTACAATCAATCTATTAAAGGAGTTCCATCCTCAAATCATAAACCTATTAGAGAACCCATCAATTTGAGGTTTGAGAGATTAATGGCTCCACCGGGAACCGAACCCGGGACCTCGTCCTCATGAGAGACGCGCTCTTCCAACTGAGCTATGGAGCCTAAGATAGATTTAATAAAGGGATTTGGTTTAAAAGGTTTAAGGTAATAAAATGGTGAACGAGACTATTGTAGGTGCGGCTGCTGAAACCCTGACTGTTCCTTTAGATTCTTTAACTACGATAATACAGGCATTGGGGGGAATCATAATTCTTTATCTTGCTTTTAGTATTGCTAATTTTATAATAAACTGGAAAAAGAAGAAGGAAATACAGAAAATGAAAAAGGATATACAAGAGATAAAGAAAATGCTTTTAAAAAATAAGAAGAGTAAAAAGAAAGGTAATTAGGATTTTAGAAGTTCTTCTTCTTTCTTCTTCTGTTTTTCTGTTCTCGACAAGAATCCTGCAATCTGGTTTCTTATTTTTTTGCTAGGCATGCTTTTACCAAGAATCTTTTTGTTTTCTTCAAAGTCTTCACTAAACTCGATTCCTCGGCCCGAGAGTCTCTGCGCAGTCTTTTTTATTAATTTTGATTTTATTTTTCCCATGTTAAAATCTGGAAGAGGTTATTTTTAAACGTTGTTATTTTAGTTTTTCTATTGAATTAAGGTTTTTTAATGCCTCAATTAGTTCACTGGTTTTTTTTAATGGCTCTCCTTTGCTAATAATAATGTATGGAAGACCGAATTCTTTTGTTTTCTTTGAGGCGTTTAGTATATCTTTTTCGTTGATTCTTTTTTTGTTGTAGGCAATAAGGACTTTCTCTTGGCTGTTTTTCCGAACACGCAACAATATTTCTTTTTTCCCGAAGTTTAAAATGTCCAGGAGCTCAATAGATTCTTCTGACAGGAATTCTTTTATTTTTTTGAAGAAATCACTTTCTTTTTGGGTCGTTCTTGTTTTCTTTTTCCCCGATTTTTTCTTAACTACTTTTTTCTTTGCGGTTTTTTTGTCAAAGATATCTAATGAATTGTTTGATGTTGGTTCCTTTTCTTTATGTTTTTCTTCATGAGGCGTTTCTTTTGCGGTTTTTTCAGTTTCCTTTTCGGGCTGTTTCTCTTCTTCTGATTTATTCTCAGGTACGTTAAAGAATCTCCAGAATATTTCCTCGTTTTTTTTGAATGGAATTGCGAAGTCTTTTATTTCTCTGAGGGCAACTCTTATTGAAGGCTCTTGCTCGGAATCTTTTAGAATCTCTTTTCCTTTTAGTAAATCGTGTGCTTCTTTTTCCTTACTTTTTAGATGGTGCGAGAATTTTTCAAGCAGATGCTCTTGCCCCGACAAAAAATATAACGACGAGCTACCTACCCTCATGTTACTTGTTTTCACTTTTTTTTCTGAGAGAAGTTCTGAAAGAAATGCGGATGTAAATAGTATGCTTGATTCTATGCTTTTTGCGATATGAACAGGGAGGCTTGGACCGTTTCTTCTAAGAGTTGAAATTATCTTATTCTTTATTTCGGATGTATCTTGAGTGGGCATAAGAAGAATAAATATAGGAGGGTTATAAAGATTTTGTGCTTGTCGAATTATTTATAAATGCGTTCTTGATTATAAGAATATGACCTTGACTGATAAACAGGTAAACAGAATCAAAAATCTGTTAAGAACAAAGCTAAATGATAAGTTGTCTAAATATGTAAGGGAAACAACCTCTATGCCCTTTTTAGTAAAGCTCATGCAAGACTCTGAAAAGGTAGCATCTTATTCATTCATACATTCATTATCTACGACATTAGGAATGTCTGTTTATGAGAAAATTTCTGCAATTGTAGCTTCAACGCATTATGATGAAGTTAGAACAGGCCATGATGTCGAAGGAGAAATTACAAACGAAGAAAATTCTATAATTTCTCAAATTCTCCAAGAAATAAAAAGCAGAACGAGAACATCCGATAAAGAAAAGGAAATAAAGGAAATTTTAGAATGCAACAATAATGGCGGAAGAAAAATAAGGGTCAGAGCGGATTTATTCTTAAGGAAAGGAGGTGAGGAATACTATATTGAGATAAAAACAGCAAAACCCAATATAGATGTTTTTGTCAAATCAAAACAGAAATTATTAGAATGGATTGCACTCAGAAAAAAGAAAGTAAATACAATCTTAGCAATTCCTTATAATCCTTATCATCCAGAACCTTATAGCAGATTTACAATTCAGGGCTATTTAGATGAAGAAAATGAACTCTTTGTTGCAGAGAAGTTCTGGGAGCTTTTAGGAGGGAAAGGAACCTATGAGGAACTTTTAGAAATCTTTGATGAAGTTGGAAAGGAGTTTAAGGGTAAAATTCAAAAGAAGATTAAAGAAGTTGCAGAGGAGAAGATGGGTGTTTAGAAAATGTATGAAAATATTAATAAACATCTAGGAGAAGAATGGTTGAATAGAGAAATAGAATCTATTGAAAGTAAGAATTGGATTAAAAAAAGTGAGAAAGAAAAAGTATCTACAAAACCTGCACATTATCTTTTAGAAAAAATAGAGAAACTTATCAAAAAATTTGAAGACATTGAAGGATTTTCACAATGGGTATTGGATGCTAAAACATCTAGAAACAATTTTGAAGATATTTTATTTGAGTTAATGGTTTTGGATAATCTACTCAATAAAGTAGATTTTATTGTTTTAAAGCATTCTAATCCAAACGGGAATTTTGTTCCAGAGGCAAAGCTATCCAAAGGAAATGAGCATTTCTATGTTGAAATGACTAAATTAAAGTCCACACCAAAGAATATCTTAAATAAAGTTGATGGGCTTTTTAGAAAGGCAAGAAATAAATTTAGGGGTTCCCAAGGAATACATTTTATTGGATGTTTTGAATTTTTTGATTATGTTAATGATAAATCCGTTCCTTCTAAGAATTATAATTTACTTAAATTTTATATTCAAAGGAGATTTGAAAGGCATTCAAACTCATCAATTCTTGCATTTGTTTTAGTAAACATCATGATAAAAACTCTCCCAGATTTTAGTAAAAGCAGTATAGATAAAACTTATGAAATTATCCAAAAATCTCCAGAAAAAGGAGGAAAACAACCAAAGTTCTTTAAAGAAATATTCGAGGTTAATGATTTCATTTACTTATAATTTTTTCCTCATATGAAAAATAATCTCACTATAAGGATGTCTGTCCTTCTCAGTCCTATTCAAAACAGGCCTCTTGAATTTATCAATAATCTTCAAACCGCTTTTCTCTGCAATCAAAGGATAGAGATTATATTTATCATTCGCAACAATGAAAAAATGTCCCTCATCTTTTACAAATCTGCTAATATTTCTTAAAACTCTGCTTATGCCTTCAACATATTCATCTCTTGCCTGTTTTCCTCTTCCTTTGTATAATGGACCTATTTCTTTATTGTCTTCTCTTTGGATATCAAATAACTCATAAGAATAAGCATGTTGTTCGTGATAATCTATTTGGCCAACATAAGGGGGAGAAGTAAAAATTCCATCTATCTTTTTATTTTCAATAATCTTACCGAATTCAGGATTCTGCTTTTTTATTTCATCAATTATATTTACTTCTCTTGAGTCTCCATGTATTGCTTCGGAGTGAACATCTTTTTTAAGTTGTGAAAATTCTTTCAATCTCTTTATAGTGTCATAAGTATATCTTATTAAATGCTTAATTGTTGAATTTACTGGAGTGCATATTTTTTTATGCTTTGGGCAATAATAAGGTCCAATTTGTGGCTCTGTAAGTGTAGCCAAGTCTGAATGTTTTGTGGCCCTACATGAACGAGCGGTTCTGCTCAAAATAACCATTAAAGCATCTTTTAATCTTTCATCTTCAATTTTTTCTAAAGATTTTATATAATAAAATAGCTCTTGCCTAACTCTCTTAGAAAACCACTTATACAAGAAATTATTCATCTTTTTTTCACTAAATAATTCTGAAGAATCTTTTGTTCCATTCTTTTCAAAAAAATCTTTATTTTCCTTTAAGAATTGTTTGAGTTTTTCTTCTCCATATTGTTTTTCATTTTTTATTCTGCCTTTCCAAACATCTCGTTTAAATTCAGGATTCGGAAAATAACTTTTATTAAACTCGTTTAATCTTTCTTTTAATTGATTATCAAAAGAATCATCAAATGCTTTTTGGCTGAATTCTCTTGTTTTGAAACAGATATCTCGTGCCATCTTATCCAACTTAACTAAATCATGTTTTCCTATTTTGACTTTGGACATTAAACAATTAAAATCGGAAACATCAATGCCTATAGAATGTAAACCTAATTCAGATGACTGGACAAGAGTTGTACCACTACCCATAAAAGGGTCAAGAATTATATCGCCTTCTTTGAAAAAGATTTGTTTCTTAAATGTGTTTAAATGAGAATCTAGGAAATATTCTACTAACTGAGGAATGAATTTTCCTTTATATGGGTGTAGTCTATGGACATGTTTTGTGGTATCAGATTCTCTTAAATGGGCAAAAGAAAGACTCCAATTTAAGTCGTCCCCTAACTTTTGTTTCCATTGGTTTTGTTTTTTCAGGACATTTTTGTCATAATATTCTTTCAACTCTTCCAAACTTACATGAATGTTTAATCTCTCAAGATGTTTTCTTATTTTTGCGTATTGTATTAGGTAAGAAATGTTTGAAGGGGTGACTGGCCTCCCTAAATATTCTGTAGCCCACCTTGCTGCTTCAATTAAAGACAACTTTCTTTCTTGCATGAATATTAAAGTAGAGAATTATATAAAAAGCTTTTGGACCTTTCTTTAGTGATAACTCAAGGCTTAATCCACTTTACTTCATAATAGCTCACGTCACCTTCTTCGTCGACGATGGCCAGCAGAAGATTTTTTTTTGTGCTGTGGGCTACACGGTTTTTTGCAGAGAACTCGTGCCAGGTAACTCTTTTTGATTCGTGATCAGAGAAAACAATCCACTTTGCGTGTTTTGTTCCCGGCTTTGACCCTTTTTCATAGACTCTGAAATCTGCCCCGAATTTTAGCGCAGTCTTTACTACATATCCTTTCTTTCTTAAGTCTCTAAATACAGGATATTTAACATGAATTCTTTTGTCCTGTCTCCTTGCCTTGTTCATTAGTTCATCAAATGAAAGGGCTTTTTTCCCCTGGAGAGTTTCTATCTTTTTTTCTTCAACGAGGAAAAGAGCTTCTGAAAGAGAGTATTGTATTTTTTCTCCTAACGGTTCTCCGAAATGCCTTTTTTTGTATAATGAAAATGCTTCTGAAGAATTAGTTAAAACATTTTCCCCTATGATTTGTCCCTGGATTTTTTTCATGGTAATAGTTGGTTATGATAATATTTAAAAGTTGCTAAGCCATGTTTTAATAATGGTTGATTCAGGTTATGACTTTAAGAAGATAGAGAAGAAGTGGCAGGATAGATGGAAGGAGAAGAAAATCTTTGAGGTTAAATCTGATTCAAAGAAAGAAAAGTTCTATTGCTTAGAGATGTTTCCTTATCCTTCTGGTTCGGGATTACATATAGGACACTCTTTTAATTATACCTTGGGAGATGTCCAATCGAGATTCTGGAGAATGAAAGGAAAGAATGTTCTTTATCCTGCAGGTTATGACAGTTTTGGTCTACCTGCTGAAAACGCTGCAATAAAAGCAGGCGAGCATCCAAAAAACTATACGAAGAAATCAATAAAATATTTTTCAAAGCAACAGTATGCTCTTGGTTTGAGTTATGATTGGAGCAGGATGATTGCAACACATGAGCCGGATTATTTTAGGTGGGACCAATGGATTTTTTTGAAACTTTTTGAAAAAGGTCTTGTGTATAAGAAGAAGGCTTCTGTTAATTGGTGCCCAAAATGCAATACTGTTCTGGCTAATGAGCAGGTCCATAACGGAAGGTGTGAGTATCATGCAGACACCGATGTAGAGATTAGGCATTTGGACCAGTGGTATTTTAAGATTACAGATTATGTTGAGGAGTTAAATGATTTTTCCAAGTTGGAGGGGTGGCCTAGTCTGATTAAGAAACTACAGAAGAATTGGATTGGGAAATCTTACGGGACAGAGATTCTATTTGAGGTTAACGGGGAGAAATGGCCTATTTTCACGACGAGACCAGACACTCTTTTTGGAGTTAGCTTCATGGTTATTTCGGCCCAGCACTCGAGATTAATGGAGATTGTTACAGATGATAGGAAGGAAGAGGTTAAGAAATTCTTAAAGAAAGTTAAAACGGTGAGTGAGAAGTCTCAAGGAGATGACGAGATGGAAAAGGAAGGGGTTTTTACCGGGAGTTACGCCATAAATCCATTGAATAAAGATAAGGTTCCTATCTACGCGGGAAATTTTGTTCTTGCGGAGTACGGTTCGGGAATGGTAATGGCTGTTCCTGCACACGATCAGAGGGATTTTGAATTTGCTGTTAAATATGACTTACCTATAAAAGTTGTAATTGAGCCTAAAGATTATGAGATTTATGAAAGAAACGGGCGCTTGGCCAGGGCCTATACTGGTGAAGGTTATTTGGTTAATTCAGGAGAGTTTAATGAATTAGAAAGCCAGAAGGCGAAGGAGGAGATTAGAAAGTCTCTGGAGAAGAAAAAGTCAGGAACGAAGAAAGTTCAGTATAGATTGAGAGATTGGTTGGTTTCGCGTCAGAGATATTGGGGGACTCCAATCCCCATAGTTAATTGTGATAAGTGTGGCTCTGTTCCTGTGCCTGAGAAAAATTTTCCTGTTGAACTCCCTGATAAAGTTGACTTTGGAAAAGGAAATCCTTTAGAGACGAATGAGAAATGGATTAACACCAAATGTCCTAAATGTGGGGGCAAAGCAAGAAGAGAAACAGACACGATGGACACTTTTGTTAATAGCAGTTGGTACTATTTGAGATATTGTGATCCTGATAATAATAAGAAGATTTTCGATTCAAAGAAAGCTGATTATTGGTGTCCTATTGATTTTTACATAGGGGGAAAAGAGCATGCGACGATGCACCTTATTTTTATCAGATTCTATACCAAATTTTTGAGGGACCTGGGGTTGCTTGATTTTGATGAACCTGTTATTAAATTGTTTAATCAGGGGATGGTTCAGGGAGAAGACGGAAGAAAGATGTCTAAGTCTTTGGGTAACGTCGTTGATCCTATGGAAACTATTAAAAAATATGGTGCGGATTCTCTTAGGCTGTTTATTGTTTCTGTGGCCAGCCCGGACAGTGATTTTAACTGGAGCGATGGAGGCGTCGAGAATTCGTATAAATTTATTAAAAAGGTATATAATTATTTTAGTGAAGTAAAGATAGGAAAGCCCGATGAAAGAACTGAAAGTAAGTTAAACAGGTTAATTATTGAGATTGAAAATGATTTGGAAAATATCAAGTATAATCTTGCTATTATTAAATTAAAGAAACTCTTTGAGAGTTTACCTTCTGAAATAGACAAGAAAGTTCTTGAGAGGTTTTTGAAATTGTTACATCCATTTTGCCCGCATATTACAGAAGAGTTGTGGGAAGGGATTGGTAATAAAGGATTCATAAGTGTTTCCGAATGGCCCAATGCAGATAAGAAAAAGATTAATGAGAAGTTTGAAAAGCAGGAACAGGCGACGGAAAACTTGATTAACGATATTAATTCTGTTTTGAGAATCGTCCGGAGTAAAGGTAGTAATCCCAAGACCGTTTTTATTTATGTTTTGCCTAATGAGATTGAGGGATTTGAAAAAGGAATTGATTTAATTAAGAAAAGTTCAGGATTGGATGTAAGGGTTTATTCTGTTAGTGATAAAGAAAGGTACGATCCGGAAAACAAATCAAAGAAAGTGAAGCCAGGAAAACCAGGAATTTATTTAGAATAGAATACAGATAACTTTTTATAATTATTTTTCTTGTTCCTTTTAATGCCGAAGAAAAAAGAGGATTCTTCTGAGGAGGGTAGAGTGAGTAGAAACTCTGTGAAAGGAGGGTCTGTAAATAATATGAGTTCTTTTAAGCCGTTTTATATAGTAATTATCTTTTTAATTCTCGTTATTTTGACTTTCTTCGCGACATATATTGCATTGTCAGAAGAAAGGTTTGAGGAAATTCCTACTTGTGGCGACGGAACTTTTTATGATACTTGTTCTATTGACAGGCCTTATTATTGTGGAGAAGGGATTTTAACTGAGAAGGCTTCTTTATGTGGTTGTAACGGGATTGAGCCTAGTTCTGAGTTTAGAAAAGAAGGAGATTTCTGCGTTTCAGAGCATAATGACGGGTCTAGAGTGATTCCTTTGACTTATTTCCTTGATGGGAACAGGCATGAATTTAATTTTACTATCTTTGAAGGTGTTAATAATCATGTTTCTGATATTCAGAGGTCTATATCTTATTCTGAATCCGAGATTCCTTTCAGGGCGGATTTTAAAAGGAATAGTGTTAGTGATGAAATCCAAAGAGAAAATATTTTACCTCTTGTTAAATCAATACAAAATCTTGCTCCCGAAAACAAGGCAGACCAGGCAAGGATAGCAATAAGCATTGTCCAGAACATCCCTTATGGATTTTCTAATGAGACAATTGATTTTGAAGGGACAGAGGTTGATTATTCACGATATCCTTATGAGGTTTTATTTGACAATCAAGGAATTTGTGGAGAGAAGTCTTCACTTATGGCGCTTCTTTTGAAGGATCTCGGGTTTGGAGTATCAATATTTTATTTTTCGGATGAGAATCACGAGGCAGTAGGAATTAAATGTCCTGTTGAGGAGAGTCTTCACGGAACGGGATATTGTTTTGTTGAGACAGGGAGTCCCGCGATAATTACCGACCATGAAATGGAATTTATTGGAGGAGTAAAATTGGAATCTCGTCCGGAAGTTATGATTATATCAGAAGGGATTTCTCTCCCTGAGAAGATGGATGAATACAAGGACGCAAAGACGCTAATGGATATAAGAGAAGGGAATTTTCCTGGAAAACTTAAGTTTTGGAAACATGACAATATTAGAGAGAAATACCATCTTGATGGGGCTTACAGTCTTGACGACGCTGCATTGAATCTCATTATTGAAGATGAATCCAATGAAACTACAGAAGAACAGGATGTTTCCGGCGAAGGGGGAGATAATGAAACAGACGATGTAGAGGGAGAAGGCCTGAAGGGAGTTGAGGGATTATTCGACAATAACTCGGCAGTTGACATTTATAGATATTTTATTTTACTTCAGTCAACTACTTCGGCCTTAATCCTCCGAATTCCTGCAGATGAAGATTCTTCTTTAATGATTTTGAACTTTCCTATTTCCTTTGTGTTTTTTACGTGAGGTCCGGTACAAATCTCTTTTGAAAAATCTCCAATAGAATATACCGAAACAATCTCAGGATATTTTGTTCCGAATTCGGATTGTGCGCCCGACTTTAGGGCCTTTTCCAGAGGCATTTCTTTGCTTGTGACTTCAAGACTTTCAGAGATTTTTTTATTTACGAGCTCTTCAATTTTCTTTATTTCTTCGGGAGTGAGTTTTCTTGGAAAGTTAAAATCAAATCTAAGTCTTTCAGGATTTATGTTTGAGCCTTTTTGTTTTACATCTGGAGAGATTACTTTCCTTAGGGCTTCGTTAAGCAGATGTGTTGCTGTATGGAGTTTTGTTGTTTGCTCTGAGCTGCCTGTAAGACCTGATTTAAAGGCTCCTGCCGACGCTGTTCTCGAAAGCTCCTGGTGTTTTTGATATTCTTTTTTATATCCTTCCAAATCAGTTTTAATTCCCCTTTCATTTGCAAGTTCTTTAGTCATTTCAATAGGGAAGCCGAAGCTCTGGAACAGAAGGAATCCTTCCTTACCAGTTATCATATTATCTTTAGCGATTTTTTCAAACATCTTCAATCCTTTTTCAATTGTTTCAGAGAATCTTTTTTCTTCTGTTTTTAGTTCCTCATGAATTGTTTTTTTATTCTTTTCAAGTTCTTCATAGTCAGGATAAAAAGAGATTATTTTTTCCGCTATTTTTGAGGTGAAGCTTTTTTTTATTCCGAGAGTTCTTCCGTATCTAATTGCTCTTCTTATAAGCCTTCTTAAGACATATCCCTGACCGGTGTTTGAAGTAACAATTCCTTTCTCATCTCCGAGGATAAAAACTGCCGCCCTTATGTGGTCTGCAATTATTCTCATTGCCTTTGTGTCCGATTCGTTTCTTCCGTATTCTTTGTTTGCGATTTTTTCTATTTCTGAGATTATTGGTTTGAAAATTGAGGTCTGGTAGTTGTCTTCAATTCCGTTTAGGGCTGCGAGAGTTCTTTCAACACCCATCCCAGTGTCAACGTTTTTTTGTTTTAGTGGAAGGTATTTATTGTCTTTTGTTTTGTTATACTCCATAAAAACATCGTTCCAGATTTCAACCCACCTGTCGTCCCGAGGGTCAAATTTTTTTGGAGGCTTTTCGTGGGAGGACCAATAAAACATTTCTGAGTCAGGGCCACACGGACCTGTTTCACCTGCAGGACCCCACCAGTTGTCATGTTTTGAAAGGTATGCAATTCTTTCCTGAGGGATTCCTAAAGATTTCCATGATTTAACTGATTCATCATCTTTTTTGGCGTTTTTATCTCCTTCGAAAACGGTTATGGCAAGTTTTTCTATAGGAATTTCCAGTGTTTTTGTAAGGAATTCAAATGAAAATTCAATAGCTTCTTTTTTCCAGTAGTCTCCAAGGGACCAGTTTCCTAACATTTCAAAAAAAGTGTGATGGACTAAATCCCCGACCTCATCTATGTCCTGTGTTCTGATACATTTCTGCACGCTAGCAAGCCGTTTTCCAAGAGGATGTTTTTGACCCATTAGGTAAGGGACGAGAGGGTGCATTCCTGCAGTTGTGAAAAGAACTGTTGGGTCGTTTTCAGGAATTAGTGATGAGGATGGTATCGTCTTGTGGTTTTTAGATTTAAAAAAGTCAAGATACTTCTGAATGATTTCCTTTCTGTTAATCTGTTTATCCATTAATTTAGGTAGAAATTAAAGTTTTAAAAGATTTGTTAAATATTTTTTCCTTGCAACTCACTTAGTCTTCTCTGGATTTCCTGTAATTGGTCTTCTATGTTCTTGTCAGGTGACCTAGTGCTCTTCGATGATATTTCTAATTCTTTGGTCTTATCTTTTTCAAGTATCTTTGGAAGGTCTGCCTTCGGAAGAATTTTTTGCAGATTTCCTATATCTGTTCTTACACCTTTTGCTTTTTTGTAAAGCAAGGATTTCAGTTCCGCTTCCTCGTTGCGGTAAAAATTATATTCTCTTATTTTTTTTGCAATTTTAAGGAGTTTCATCTGCAATGAGAGGAGGTCTTTTTTTGTATCAAAAGCTTCAGAATAGTCAAGTTTTATATGTATAAGGTTATCTTTAGATTTTGCTTGAGGCATTTTATTAAAATTATTTTTATTGTTTATACTTTAGAGAAAACATCTTTATCTACTTTTTCTATATCTTCTTTCATAGATTTTACTTCTGTTTCCCACGATTGAAGTTCTTTTTCTTCTTTTTCTCTGACTTTTTTTATCTCTTCAAGTACTCTTTCAATCTCAGAGATTTTCTTTTTGGATTCATTGAATATGTCTAATGCTTCTTCAAATTTGTCTATTCTAATAAAAACTGGTTCTGCAGTTCTTTTTTCTTTGAACCTCTTCATTCTCCTAGACCTCTCTCCCATTTCTTCGGTGCGCGGCGAAATTACAGGAGCTTCTTGCATCATTCTCTTTTCGTCATCATCGTCAGAGAAATCATCTGCAGGAAACTCACTGTCCTCTTTTTCCCCGGATACAGCTTCTTTAATTGTGTCTTGAGAAAATTTTGTTCCTAATGAACTAGAAGGGTAGCTTGGTAGTCGGGACATTGGCTGTTGAGCTTCCGTTCCTCTTTGATTATAATCATCTTTAAAATTATCCATTTCAGGCAACTTTGGAAGTTTTGGGAGCGAAGGAGCCTCCTCGTTTTTTACCTCTTTCTTTTTACTAAATAATCCCATTTTATATTTTAATATAGATTTTCTAATATATATGATGGCTTGCAGGTTTAAAAACTTTTATTTTTTTAAATTTAACTCGTTTAAAGATTTCTTTAGACCGAATAAACCAAAACCGAAAGGTATTTATTTAAATAATTTTTAGTTTCTGCATGTTAAAGAGATTTCTTGAAGAGGCGGTGAACATTGCCGTCGGAAGACAGGCGGAAGAGATAGTTAAACTGCTCCATACAAAAAAACATGTAAATGAGTTTCTTCTGGCAAAAAAACTGGACTTAACAATTAATCAGACAAGGAATGTACTCTATAAAATTTCTGACCAGGGGCTGGTTTCTTCGATAAGAAAGAAAGATAAAAAGAAGGGATGGTATACTTATTTTTGGAAGATAGAAGTTTTGAAGTCGTTGGAGTTTCTTAAAAGTAATCTTCTTAGGAGAAAATACCAATTTGAAAAACAAGTAAATAGCAGAGAAACAAAAAGATTTTATGTTTGCACAAGATGTAATATTGAATTGACCGAAGAGAATGCTCTTCTTCAGGATTTTATTTGTAACGAGTGTGGTTCTATTTTTACGCTTAAAGATAATACTAAAGTTGTAAAAGAAATGAAAAAGAATCTGGATAGAATTAACAACGACCTTGAACTTATCGAGGAGGAGATAGTAAAAGAAAGAGATAAATCAGATAAATCTAAGGCAAGAGATTTGAGAAAAGAAGAAAAGAAGAAAAAAATAAAAAGGGCAGAGGGAAGAGCGAAGCGGAAAAAAGAAAGAGAGAAAATTAAAAAAGAATCTGTAAGTGGAAAAAAGAAAACTTCTAAGAAAACTATCAGGAAGGCAGCTAAAAAGAAAACCTCTAAAAAGAAAGTGGTTAAAAAGAAAACTAAGATAAAGAATCCTGTAAAGAAAAAGACTGCGAAAAAGAAAGTTACCAAGAAGGCACCTAAAAAGAAGGTATCGAGGAATGTCTCGAAGAGGAAGAATGTTAAAGGAATTCTTGGAAGGGCTGTTAGAAGAAAAGTAAAAAAATCCGGGAAATCTAAATAATTTTATATGGGAAGAGCCAATATTTTTTCATTAGGGGGTAAGAGAAGTATTTTTAGTTATCTTAGTGTAAATCTTACTCTGATTCTTATTAATGTTGTAACTTTCATTGCGTTTGCTATCATGATTGCATTAGATGTTCCAATAGATAACATTGCGATAAAACCTTCGAATATTCTTCAGGGAGAATATCTATGGACTTTTGTAACAAGCATGTTTATGCACGCCGGATTTTTTCATCTTTTTGTAAATATGTTCTCTTTGTTTTTTCTGGGAAGTCTTATTGAGAAGATAATCGGTCCGAGGAGATATTTTCTTTTTTACATGATTTCAGGATTGTTTGCGGGATTGTTGTTTGTTTTGATGTCTTTAGTCTTTACTTCAGATCTTAATACATTTGCTGTTGGAGCATCCGGAGCTTTGTTTGGACTTGTTGGATTGCTTGTTCTTTTAACGCCAAATCTATCCGTGTTTGTTATGTTTATTCCGATTCCTATAAAAATGAAATACGCGGGTCCGGGAATTCTTGCAGTGTTGTGGCTTATTTCTATTGCCGGAAATATTCCTATTGGTAATACTGCCCATCTTGGAGGGCTTCTTGCAGGACTGGCGTATGGTATTTACTTGAGGAAAAGATATAAAAGAAAAACAGAATTGATTAGAAGGTATTTTAGATAATGGTAAATAAAAAGAGGAAGAAAGGGATGCTAGGGAAGGGAAGGACTAATAATAATTTTCTAAAAAAGAATTATTCTCAGAGCTGGAGTTTTGTTAAGGAATCAAAGAACTTTGTTTATGTAGCGATAGGGATTTTTCTATTGTTTGTGGCAGTCGGGTTTTTTGTTCCGCCGCCGGCAGACATTGAGCAAAAAATATTAGAGTTTGTCCAGGAATTATTTTTAAAGACAGAAGGAATGTCTCAGGGGGAGTTAATTAATTTTATTTTCTTTAATAATCTTCAGGCCAGTTTTTTTGGAATGATTCTAGGAATAGCATTAGGAGTCTATCCTCTGGCGTCTACAATTCTTAATGGTTATATTGTAGGATATGTTTCTTCTTTGTCTGTTGGAGCAGCAGGATTTTCTACACTCCTGAATCTTGTGCCTCACGGAATTTTTGAGTTGCCCGCATTGTTTATTTCTTTAGGGCTTGGTCTACTTTTAGGATACCATTCAATTTTGTTTCTTTACGAATTTATAAGATATCATCAGAGAGAAGTCCCTCTTTGGCTCTTAATCATCCTCTTAATCCTGTTACCTATTTTATTCTTAATCATATCATTCATAATTGATAGAAACAATAAGAAATTCTCAGAAGATATGGTAACTTCAATTATCAATTCTCTGAGAGTTTTTGCATTTATTGTCCTTCCGCTACTGATTGTTGCAGCGATTATAGAAGGTAGTCTTATTTTCTTTTCAAGATAGATTATTCTCTTAGGTCGTTTATTCCGAGAATTATTAGAAGAACGGATATTAGTGCGATGAGCCAGAATATTCCTCCTTTAAGGAACAGCCAGGCGGCGTGCAAAAAGTTTAGGTCTTTTCCGAATATAGTCCAAGTGTATGCCGAGGATGCCCAGCCAACTAGAATAACTCCTATGAGAAGAATCATTCCGATTATAAGTTCAATCCATTTATTCATGTTTTTAATAGAATAATTGTGTTTAAAAAGATTTTTGTGATGGAGTTTATGTATTGAGATAGTTTTATAAACGAATTGTTTTTTCAGAATATATGGTCAGAATGTTTAACT
Source organism: Candidatus Pacearchaeota archaeon (assembly GCA_040879785.1). Taxonomy (GTDB): domain Archaea; phylum Nanobdellota; class Nanobdellia; order Pacearchaeales; family GW2011-AR1; genus ASMP01. The sequence continues at coordinate 133,918 of JBBDJR010000006.1, read as the reverse complement.
TATGTGAAGTCTTGCCAATACCTATTCTTTAATCTATTAAATTAAATAAATTCTAAATTTATATGGAAAAATCTGAGTCTGAAAAAATTGCGAGAGAAAGTATATTAAAACCTTCAAAAGAGATAGAAGGTATTTCAATAAAAGGTTACGATTTTAACCAGGGAATTGATTATGAAAAAATTGTGAAGAGTTATTTGTCCACAGGATTTCAGGCCAGCCATCTTGCAAAATCAATTGATATAGTAAAAAAAATGATTGATGAAAATGTTACTGTTTTTCTCGGGTGTAGTTCAAATTTAATAACTTCCGGGATAAGAGATGTTGTTCGTTATCTGACTGAAAAGAAAATGATTGACGTTTTTGTGACAACTGCGGGAGGAATTGAAGAGGATATAATAAAATGTTTTGGGGATTTTAAGCTTGGGAATTTTTCTGCTTCGGGCGAATTGCTCAGGGAAAAAGGAGTTAACAGGACGGGGAATATTTTTGTTCCCAACTCGAGGTATATTAAGTATGAGAGTTTCATCAATCCTATATTAGATAAGATTTACAGAGAACAAAAAGAGACTGGTGAAGTTATTTCTGTTTCGGAATTTGTGAAGATTTTAGGGAAGGAAATAAATGATGAGAGAAGTATTTTGTATTGGTGCTGGAAAAATGATATTGATGTTTATTGTCCTGCGATTACCGACGGAAGCACGGGAGATATGATTCACTTTTTTATGTATAAAAACCCTGATTTTAAGATTGATATTGCAGGAGATATACACAAATTAAACGAGTATTCAATAACCCAGGAAAAGACTGGTATGATTCTTCTTGGGAGTGGAATTATGAAACACCATATTTGCAACGCGAATTTAATGAGAAACGGCTCGGATTATGCAGTGTATATAAATTCCGGCGAAGAGTGGGATGGAGCGGATTCAAATGCCCGGCCTGATGAAGCAGTTTCATGGGGAAAGGTTAAAGGAAAAGATGCAGAATCTATAAAAGTCCACGGAGATGCAACGATTTTGTTTCCATTAATTGTAGCGGAAACTTTTGCGAGAGGATGATTAAGATAATTCTGTATTATTACATTTTTTTTCATAAATATTTATATATTTGAGGTGTTTTGTTTTTGTATGGTAAAGAAAAATAGTTCTGTTTCTCCAGAAAGAATTAAGGAAGAAGTGAATAATAGAAGTATTTTTGATGTATTGAAGATTTTTTCTCCTGGCACGATGATAAGGACCGCGATTGACGATATACTCAGAGCTAGGATGGGGGCTTTAATCGTCGTTGAGAAAGGAGATATTTTAGATATTATTGAAGGAGGGTTTAGGATTAATTCTAAGTTTAGTTCACAAAAACTTGTAGAGCTTGCTAAGATGGATGGTGCGATAGTTCTTTCTAATGATTTGAAGAAAATTCTCTATGCGAATACGCTTCTTGATCCCAACACAAAAATAAAAACAAAAGAAACAGGAACAAGACATAAGGCTGCGGAAAGAACAGCTAAGCAATTTGATACAATTGTTGTCGCAATTTCTGAAAGAAGAAATAAGATAACTCTTTATTTTAAAGGTGAAAGTTATTTTTTAGAGGAGACTTCCGAAGTTTTAAGGAGGGCGGCAGAAACATTACAGATTCTTGAAAAACAGAAAGAAGTGTTTAATGACCTTTTTTCTCATTTGAACATATTGGAAATAACTAACTTGACGAATATGAGTGATGTTTGTAATGTTCTTCAGACGCTGGAGATGATAAGAAGAATGTCTGAGAAGGTTAAGGAGCACCTCACCGAGCTGGGGAAAGAGGGGACTATTGTTAGTATGAGGTTGAAGGAGCTTACGAAGAACCTGAATAAAGAAAGAAACGCCATCCTTGAAGATTATTTCGGTCAGGATTCTGAAAAAGTGGATGAATCGTTAAAGAACATGAATTTTGACTTTCTTATAGAAACTCCAAATGTCTTGAGAATCCTTTTTGATGATCTCCATGATAATCACATAGCTCCTAAAGGAGATAGGATTTTGAGTAAGATGAATCTTCTTGAGAAGGATGTTGACATACTCCTTAATGAATTTAAGACACTTGATAATATCTTTAATACAGATAAGGAATCTTTAAGCTCTTTATTTAAGAATGAAAACTTTGTCGATTCGCTATTCAAAGACATAAAAAATTTGAAAGAGAAGATTCTTATGGGGAAGAAAATCTAGTCTGGATAAAAATTATATTTTGGCATATTAATTACTCTTATTGATTCGTAGTCTCTTATTATTTCCGAGAACTTATTGGTAAGTTCCATTGTAAATTCTTTCATCAGATTTATGTTTTCGACTTCTAGATCAATCTCATAATCCCAGTCTGCAAGAACTTTAACTATGGCTATAACTTTGTTGTTAAACCTTATTACAGATATCATTTGGTCTTCCTTCTCTTTTGAAATATTATTTAAGTGGAGTAGAATCTTGTAGTGCGATTGTTCCATTTTATCTTGGTTCATTACTAAGGTATAACCCTGTATTACCCCTTCTTTTTCAAGGTTTTTTATTCTTCTAGATACGGAATCTGCGGAAATAGAAATTTTATTTGAGATTTCTACTGAAGACATTCTGGCATCCTTACCTAAAAGAGAGCAAATTTTCTTATCTGTTGCATCAAGTTTTAAGAATTTATCATAAGATTCGTAAGAATTCTTTTTTATCAAGGTTCTTTTTTTGTTTACTAGATAATCTCTATTAAAAAATTCTGCGTTGAGATTTATGGAAAGAGTCTTTCTCATTATTGATTTGCTAAACTTTTCATATAGGATTTTCACAAATTTTTGAAGCTCTAACTGGTTTTTCATATATAAAATAAATGCGATATCATAGTTCCCTTCAAGATTTCCTATCCATGCGACATGATTACTATCTTTTAAAAAATCAATTATTCGCCTTTTCTTTTTTTCGTCAATATTCTGCAATTTTAAAGTTATTTGGTAAAAAGAATTACCTAATTTTGAACTATTTATTACTGTTAGAAATTTTCTGATAACACCTTCTTTTGTGAGATTATTTATTCTATATCTTACTGTCTCTTTAGAGATTCTTGTTGCCTTTGATATTTGGGAGTAAGTTGCCCTTGAATTTTTATCTAACTCGTAAAGTATTTTTTTGTCCTTATTATCCATTTTTAATATAAGTTCTTATTATTATATAAATATTGCGGAAAATAGTTAATTATTAGGGATAATATTAATATAAGTCTAATTATTAGTATAAATAATTAAATGGAGAAATATAAAATGAGAAAAACAATGGAATCACTTGTGAAGAAAGCTGCAATTCTAAGCTTAGCCGTTCTTCCTGTTGCAGGGATATTCTATGCTCCAAAAGCATCTGAGGAGATCCTTAGAAGAACAGGTACCTGCGAAGATTATATCCATCTGAGGGGAGAGCCTAAGGAAAAATGGGTAGAAGAATATCTAGAAAACCATCAACAGCAAGGTTGGAGAAGGCCTTTTGATGCAAGTCAGGAGTTACACGAATATACTGCTGGAACCATCTACAATGCATGTGAAGACTAGGATATAGCAGAGATACATTAAGGACTTGCTTTTGAAGCATTATGGACTAAAGGAAGAATAATCAATTTTAAAAGTGGTTCTTCCCACTTAGTCTAATGCTCACAAAAAAAGAAGTTAAAGAGGTCAGGGAACATCTCGGGAAGGCTCAAAACCCGGTTTTCTTTTTTGACAATGATCAAGATGGGTTGTGTTCTTTTCTTTTGCTTAGGAGATATATTGGAAGGGGAAGAGGAGTTCCTATAAAGTCGTTTCCTGATTTGGATAAGGATTATTTTGGGAAGGTTGAGGAGTTTAAAGCAGATTATATTTTTATTCTTGATAAGCCGCTTGTTTCTGAGGAGTTTTTTAGGGAGGCAGAGAAGTTCAATGTTCCTGTTGTTTGGATAGACCACCACTTGATTGATAAGGAGCTGGTTCCTTCTTTTGTAAATTATTATAATCCTCTTTTCAATAGAACAAAAAAGGAAGAGCCTGTGACTGCTTTGTGTTATCAGATAGCGGATGTTAAGGAGGATATATGGCTGGCTGTTGTTGGTTGTATTTCGGATAAGTTTGTTCCGCCTTTTTATGGAGAGTTTGAAAAGAAATATCCTGATTTGATTGTTGATTCCAAGGAGTCTCTTGATATTTTTTATAAATCGCAAATAGGAAGGATTGCAAGGATAATAGGGTTTGCGCTTAAAGACAGGACGACGGACGTGATGAATATGATAAGGTTTTTGAGCAAGGTAAATAACCCTTATGAAGTTCTTGAAGAAAATAATAAAAATCATACAATGCACCGTCGGTTTTCTCAGATAGATTCTAAATATCAGAAGTTTCTTAAGAAAGCGATTTCATTAGGGGATGACTATGAGAAGTTGGTTTTTTTTCAGTATGGAGGTGATTTGAGTATAAGTAGTGATATCGCAAATAGGCTTAGTTACATTTTTCCTAAGAAAATTATAGTTGTTATTTATATCAAAGGGATTAAAGCGAATATTTCTATGAGGGGCAAAAAATGCAGGGATGTTCTTCTTAAGGCGATTGAGGGAATTGAAGATGCCAGGGGTGGCGGACACGAGGACGCTGTTGGAGGACAGATTAGGGTTGATGATATTGAAAAGTTTAGAGAAAATATTGAATATATTTTAAACTCGTCATATTGATGCCGAGTTAAGGAAAACATCGAGGAGATATTAGGAGTCTAATTGTTAGCGCTTGTAAATTTCTTAACTCAATAATAGTCATATTAAATCGAAATATATAAAAAGTCTTTTTTCATATCTTTTTTATGAGTACTGCACATACCAGGAATTTGTTTGCGGATTGTAACAGATGTTGGAATGTTCCTAGCCTGGTTTCTGCGCTAGTATTCATGAAAATTAAAACTTACTCAATTTAATTCAAGCAATCTCTCCGGGACTTGAATTGAATTGGGCTGATTCTAATCAACTTAAGTTTCGGAAGGTTCTGGATTAAACTGAGTTTTCATAAAAATGGAAACCCAAACAGAAAGCCTTTTGGAAAAAGACGAGACGAAAGAGGTAGAAAGAGAACTTAACTCTTTGGTAGAGGCTACGTTGCAGCTTGAGTACGAGCTTGAGCTTGCAATTAAACTTAAGAAATGAGGAGCTTGCTAAAGAGAATCCTGCCTAGAGTTAACTATGTAATGTGATCTCTAGACTTAGCTAGTTCTTCATATGAGATTTTAGAAGGGGTTTTATTCTTTTGTAATTAGTAAGACTTAGCAAAATATCCGATGGTTTTTGTTTTTTCCTGTGTTTGGATGCAGGTCCCTTCTTTTTTTGATTCTTCTATAATTCTGGTTGTTGCTCCGTTAGTTGCTTCTTTGATATGGTCCTCTGTGTCTCCCGAATCCTTAAAATATGCCTTTACAATTTTTCCTTGTTTTATCTTTTGGTTTAGCTCTGTTAGGCTTTTAGCTTCGTCAATGTTTGATTCAAGAAATTTCTTAGCTTTTTTGAAAAGTTCTGACTGAATCTCGTCTAAGACTTTTGGGATTTTTTCCTTAAGCTCTTTTTCTTTTATCATTTCCTTTTTTCCTGTATCTCTTCTGACGAGGGTAACTTGTTTTTTCTCAATGTCTTTTGGACCGATTTCTAATCTTAGAGGAATCCCTTTTAGTTCGTGCTCGTTGAATTTTCTGCCAGGTGAGTAATCTTCTCTGTCATCAAGAAGCGGAGAGTATTTTTTCAGAGATTTTTGAATCTCTTTTGATTTTCTAAGAGTCTTTTCTTTGGTTTTGTCAAAGAGAATTGGCACGATTACAATTTGATTCTCGGCGATTTTTGGAGGGAGGACCAGTCCTTTATTATCTCCGTGAACCATTATAATTGCTCCGATTAATCTTGTTGAGAATCCCCACGAAGTCTGCCAGATGTAATTGTCTTTTTCATCTTTTCCTTTAAATTTTATATCAAATGATTTTGAGAAGTTTTGCCCGAGGTTGTGAGAAGTTCCGCATTGCAACGCCTTTCCGTCAGGCATTAATGCTTCAATAGTCATTGTTGTTTTCGCGCCTGCAAATTTTTCTTTTTCAGATTTTTTCCCAACTATTGCAGGAACCGCGAGAAGAGATTCCATCATTTTTTTATATTCGTTAATCATTTCGTTCATGTCTTTTTCGGCTTCTTTTTCTGTTTCAAATGCGCAGTGACCTTCCTGCCATAGGAACTCCCGCGTTCTTAGGAAAGGTTTAGTTTGCTTTACTTCCCATCGGATTACGTTGCACCATTGATTTATTTTTAAAGGAAGGTCTTTCCACGATCTTATCCATTTGCTATAAGAGTCGTACATTATTGTTTCTGAAGTCGGTCTTAATGCAAGTTTTTCGCTTCCGTCTTCGTCAGAATTTTCTATGTATGCAAGTTCGGGCGAGAAGCCCTCGGCGTGCTCTGCCTCTTTTTTGAAGAACGATTCGGGAATTAACATAGGAAAATAAGAATTTCTTACTCCTTTGCTTTTGATTGTTTTGTCAAACTCTTCCTGGATTTTTTCCCATATTGAATAGGCGTTTGGTCTTATTATCATAAATCCTTTAACAGGAGCATAATCTGCAAGCTCGGCTTTTTGCACAACTTCAGTATACCATTCACTTATATCCTCTTCTTTCTTTGTTGTTATTCCTTCCTTTGACTCTTTTCTTTTTTCTTTTGACATTAGTATATCCAAAATATTAACATATAAAAACCTAATTATTTTACTTTGTTTAGGGTCTGTAGTTCAATGGACAGAATGACGGGTTTCGGTGAGGAAGTTTGCGGGAGACAAGCTTTTTCGTTTTGTCATAATGCGAGCGGGCTTCGGAATACCCCGTTGATCCAGGTTCGAGTCCTGGCAGGCCCATATAAACCCAATCATTTTTATAGCCCTTTTTTTATTAGAGATTATGGGTGATACTAAAAATAAGAGGTTTTTGACTGCGGCGTTCACTCTTTCAGGAACTATCGTTGGCGCGGGTATTTTAGGACTTCCGTATGTTTTTGCACAATCAGGATTTTTTATAGGAATGTTTTGGATTCTTTTCCTGGGTATGATAATGATTCTTATCAATTTGTATATGGGAGAGATTACATTAAGAACTAAAAATATACACCATCTCCCGGGATATGCAGAGAGGTTTATCGGAGAGTGGGGAAAGAGAATAATGATGGGGGCAATCATATTTGGTATTTATTCGGCTCTTTTAGCATACCTTATTGGAGAGGGGCAAAGTCTTTCTCAACTTTTTACAGGTAGTATCGAGAGTTCGTTCTTTTTTGGTGTTTTTTTCTGGCTTATTATGGTGACTTTTCTCCAGGGGGGATTAAACGATTTAAAGAAGTTAGAATATTGGGGTGTTTGGGGGATAATCTTCGTTGTATTTATTGCTTTCATACTTCTTTTTCCACAAGTTAGTGTAGATAATCTAACTTACATAGATGTTCCGCAGATATTTTTACCCTTTGGAGTTGTTCTTTTTTCTTTGATTGGTTTCCTTTCAATTCCTGAATTAAGGAGGGAGCTGGGAAGAGATAAGGAATTGATGAAAAAATCAATTCTTTTAGGAGCTTTTGTTCCAGTGATTCTTTATATCATTCTTAGTCTTGTTTTTGTGGGCGTTGCAGGAGATGAACTTAAACAGGTTGCGACACTTTCTTTTAGTGGAGGGGTTGGAAATGTTCTATTGATTTTGGGAATTTTCACAATGTTCACAAGTTATTTTGTTTTGAGCTTTGCACTTAAGGATTATTTCTTTTATGATTTGAAGAGGAGAAAACTTTCGTTCTTTTTTACATCTGTATTTCCTTTAGCATTGTATTTAATAGTTTACTTTTTTGACTTGGCTGGTTTCGTAACTGTTCTCGGGTTGGGGGGTGTTGTCACAGGGGGCGTTGCAGGAATTTTAATTCTTATTATGAATCTGAAGGCCAAAGAAATTGGAGACAGGAAGCCGGAATACTCCATCCCCCTAAATAAGATTGCTATTGGTATTTTGACCTTGATTTTTATTGTGGGGATTTTCTTTGAGTTCTTTGGCTCGTTGATTTTTTGACCTCAATAACTTTTTATATGCTTGTTGTGTGTTTCTTTCATGGTGAACGGAAAAGCATCTCCTGGAGATTATGTGGAGGTTTCTCTTGTTAAGAAATCTTATGAAGGTCGATTGTTGAAGTCTCCCGATTCAGATAAAGGAATAATCTTGCTTAAACTTGACTCGGGTTATAACATAGGATTTAGTAAAAAAGATGTTTTAGAGGTTAATGTTTTGAAGAAGGCGGAAGGCAGGGAAGAGGTTCATGAGATAAAGACGGACAAGGAGAAGCCGAACGTCGGAATGATTCTAACGGGAGGAACGATTGCTTCGCGTTATGATTCAAAGACAGGAGGGGTTTCGCCTTTAACAAGCCCGGATGATTTGTTTAGGTTTTATCCTGAGATTTTTGGTAAGGTTAATATTTCTAAAGTCGAGGTTCCCTTTATGAAATCGTCCGAGAGTATGGATTTTAAGGACTGGAAAAGAATTGCCCGCACGGCTGAAAAGCTTTTGAATGATTCAAATATTAAAGGAGTGATAATTACTCACGGGACGGATACATTGCATTATACTTCTGCGGCTTTGAGTTTTTTTATGAGGAATTTGGGAAAACCGGTTGTTTTGACTTACAGCCAGAGAAGTGTTGACCGTGCTTCGTCTGATGCGAATTTGAATTTGCAGTGCTCTGCTCTTGCAGCCATCTCAGATATTGCAGAGGTCATGTTGGTCGGACATGCGACGACGAACGATGATTATTGTTATGCAATGCCCGGAACTAAAGTTAAAAAGATGCACACCTCGAGGAGAGATGCCTTTAAAATAATTAATTCGGAACCTTTCGCCAAAATCTTTCCTGATAGAATAGAAAAAATCTCTGAACATAATTTTAGGGATAGTAAGAAAAAAGTTAAAGTTGATGCGAAGTTTGAAGAAAAGGTTGCTCTTGTTAAGGTTTATCCCGGGCAGGATTCTGAGATTTTGGATTATTATGTGAAGAAGAAATACAAAGGAATTGTTCTGGAGGTCACTGGTTTGGGTCATGTTCCGGGAAGAGATTCTAAAAAATCATGGATAAAAAAACTTAAAGAAGTTCAGAAAAAAGGGCTCATTGTTTGTGCCGCAGCCCAAACTATAAACGGCAGGCTGGACCCATTTGTTTATTCTAACGGGAGAGAAATTATGGAAACAGGTGTTATCTATTTGAGAGATATGCTTGCTGAGACTGCTTTAGTAAAACTCGGATGGGTTTTGGGCCATAATGACTGGGCAAAAAACAAGGAAAAAGTCAGAGAAAAAATGCTTGAGAACATCGCAGGTGAGTTTAACGACAGGCTTGATAAATGATTGTTAGAATGTTATAATTAAAAAGGGGTGACAAGGAGAAAGGTTTTTAAGTGTGGGGACCATGTATCTTTTATGTGCATTAAAAACTTAGATGAGTTAGATAAAGAAATAAATAATAGGTCTAGTGATAACTCTCTTCTTGTTTTGGATACAGGAGGTCTGATTGAGATTGCAAATAAGGCTCGTGAGTATAATCTTGTTTCTAGAGGAAAGGATGTTAACCCAAATTATATGAGAGCAACATCTTTTTTAGATTATATCTCTGAGAACGTAGGAATAATAATTACCCCTAAGACTTATCAGGAAATACAAGACCATGGAAGAATGAAACTCAATGGACATACTCAGGAGCTAACCCCTAGAATTGTTGACCGTTCTTTAGAGATAATGATTGGATCCGAGGAATATATTTCTGGATTAGAGTGTGGTCTTGAGCCAGATCAGGCTAGATATGATGCTTATTGGGCATCTAAGGAGGGTTGTAATGGGAACAGTAAAAAGTATGTTGAGGGCTGTTCAGAAACAGATAAGGAAATATTATCAACAGTTGCGTATTTAAGTAACTGTAATGTTGGAGACTCTTCTGAAGAAGGGAGGGAGAACCTACTTGTTTTATCTTCAGATGATCATATTATCTTAGGTTCGGAGTTTTTGAAGAAAAATTTTAAGGATAGGTATTCAAACATCGTTCCTATTTCAACAAGGAGGAGATAAAAATGGTTCAAGACACAGATTTTATAAAATATCCTTCAATACCTCATCTTACAGAAGTGCCAGAAATTTTGGAGAGTGATAGGTTACAGGTATTTGAGAAATTAGATGGAGGTAATTCTCAGATTAGGGTGTTAAATGGTCAGATTTTGACAGGAAGCAGGGCAAACTTTCTAACAAGAGAAGAGTATTTTAGATTTAATTGGTTTAAAGATTTTAATAATTGGGCAAAATCAAACTACACTCTTTATAATCTTTCTGAAGATTTTGTTGTTTATGGGGAATTCATGTCTCCTCATACTATCAATTATAAACCAGAATTTACAAATAAATTCTTTTTAATTGATCTTTATAAAATCTCTGAAGATCGGTTTATTCCCTACTCTAGTTCACGAGAGATCTTAAACGATTCTGGAATAGAAAAGATTCTTTTTTTAGAACCTCTTGCGGAGGGAAAGCTGGAGATTGGAGACGTTAAAAAATTAGCTCTTTGGGAAAGTAAGTATTCTAATTATGGAAGAGAGGGGGTTGTAGTTAAGGATTATGATAATCAAAAATTTGCTAAACTTTGGAGAACAAGTCTTAAATCTTCAAAAAAAGATCTTATGGATGAGATAAGTAAAACAATGTTGAGCTTAAGAGGTTCTGGAGAACTAACTTCTTCCAATAAGACCGAAGAAATTCCAGAAGACTTAACACTTAATGTTTATGAAGAATTATTAAGAAGTGGTAGAATGAATATTTCTCTAGCTGAGATAAGCGATTCTATAAAGAAGGTCATGAAGAAGTATGACCAATAATATTAAACAAAATGCCAAAACTAATATATCATCAAAAGAGGGGATCGGGCCAAAAATCAGATGTTAAAAATCTGAAACTTTATATGGCGTTGCAAATCAGAGAGATTGAGGAACATAAATATTATCTGTCTGAAATAAAAGAACTGGACGTTGGTTGGGATGAGGCATTGGTGGATTGGGTTAAATCAAAACAAGCGGAGAGATTTAGGGATTCTTATATTGAAAATGAGGAAGCTATCAGTAGAGCGGTTCGGTCCGAGGACGTGCCCACATTGCCTAAAGATTTGATACATAAATTGTTAAGAGATTAATTAAGATTAATTTAATAAACTCTTTTTATTTATTCTATTCATGTCCGAGAAACAAAAAAAAGAATTTGGGAAGGAATTAGATTATAGTAAATTGGGACTTAAGTGTGGTTTGGAAATTCATCAACAACTTGATACAGGAAAGCTTTTTTGCAATTGTCCTTCTGTTTTGAGGAGGGATGAGCCGGATTTTGTTGTTAAGAGGAAACTTCATGCGGTTCCCGGGGAATCAGGAGAGGTTGATGTTGCTGCTTTGTTCCAAAAATCTTTAGAGAAGGAGTTTGTCTATCAGGGTTATAAAGATACTACTTGTCTTGTGGAGTTGGATGAGGAGCCTCCGCACGAAATTGATGAAGAGGCCTTGAAAGTTGCGACTCATATTTCTTTGCTTTTGAATTGCCAGATGGTTCCTTTAACTCAGATAATGAGGAAGACGGTTATTGACGGGAGTAATACAAGCGGTTTTCAAAGGAGTGTTTTGGTTGCCCGCGATGGGTTTGTTGAGACGCCTCACGGGAAGATTGGAATTAAGTATGTTTATCTTGAGGAAGATGCAGCGAGGAAAGTTTCCGAAGATGAGAAAGGCAACAGGGTTGTTTACAGGCTGGACCGTCTCGGGATTCCTCTCGTTGAGATTGTTACAGGGCCGGACATAAAAACTCCAGAGCAGGCAAAAGAAACTGCCTTGCATATTGGGGAAATTTTGAGAGCGTGTAAGGTTCGTCGAGGGATTGGAACAATAAGACAGGACATTAATGTAAGTATAAAAGGGCATCCGCGGGCAGAGATTAAGGGATTTCAGAATCCGAGAGTTTTTGTTCAGGTTGTTGAAGAAGAAGTAAAGAGACAGTTAAAAAATCTTGAAAAAGGAAAATTAAAAGAACTTAAGCCGGAAGTAAGAGGGGCAGAGCCGGACAATACAACAAAGTATCTGAGGCCGCTGCCCGGAGCTTCAAGAATGTATCCTGAGACGGACCTACCTCTTTTGAAAATTTCCCGTGATTTTATTAACAAAGCCAAGAAGACGCTGCCTAAATTAAAAACAGAAGAAAGAGATGAGCTTAAGAGGGAAGGGTTGAATAAAGAAATGATTTCTCTTCTTTTGAAAGAGGGAAGCGTCGAGGAATTTAAGGAGCTTCTTTCTGTTTTGAATAAGCCGAATCTTATTGGGAAGGTTCTTCTTGTTTTTCCAAAAGAGATTTCAAGCAGAGAGAAAAAGTCTTTGAAGGAAGTTGAGGAAATTCTTAATAAAGATGTTCTTTCGCATGTTCTTGAGAGTTTGAAAAAAGGGAAAATTTCGGAATCAGAAGTTAAACATGTTTTAGAAAGAATTGTCAAAGGAGAAGATTACAGGGAGGCTGTTAGTTTTGAGAGGGAGGATTCTTCTGTTGTTGAGGAAAAGATACTAAATATTATCAAGAAAAAACCAGGGCTTTCTCCAAAGGCTTATATGGGTTTGGTGATGAAGGAGTTTAAGGGAAAGGTTGAAGGGAAAAAGGCTATGGAAATTATTAAAAAGTATGTTAAATAGATGTTAATATGTTAAGAACACACAAGATAAGCGAAGTGAACAAGGACCTCGTCGGTAAAAAGGTTTCTCTGGCAGGATGGGTTGAGACTGTCCGTGACCACGGGAATGTTGTTTTTATTGATTTAAGAGACAGGTACGGAAGAATCCAGGCTGTTGCTCCAAAAAAGAATTCTAATTTTGATTCAATAAAAAGTTTGACTGTTGAGTCTAGCATTTTAATTAAAGGAGAGGTCAAGGCGCGTCCTAAGGGCACAGAAAACAAGGAGCTTTCTACGGGCGATGTGGAGGTTTCAATAGAGGGCCTGGAGATTTTTAACAAGGCGCCGGTTATCCCTTTTAATATTAATGACAAAGAAGTTAATGAAGATACTCGGTTGAAGTACCGTTTCCTTGATTTGAGAAGTGAGAGAATGAAGAAGAATATAATTTTGAGAAGTGATACTTTGAAGGCTGTCCGTGACTTTTTTTATCAAGAGGATTTTGTTGAGGTGGAGACTCCGATTATGGCTAAGTCGACGCCGGAAGGTGCAAGAGATTATATTGTTCCGAGCAGAAATTCTCCAGGGAAGTTTTATGCTTTGCCTCAATCTCCGCAGTTGTTCAAACAGCTTTCGCAGGTTGCAGGGTTTGATAAGTATTTACAAATTGCGAGATGTTTTAGAGACGAGGATTTGAGGGCGGACCGGCAACCGGAGTTCACACAGATTGATATTGAGATGTCTTTTATTGAGCAAGAGGACATAATTGAGTTAATAGAAAGAATGATGAAGTATGTTTTTAAGAAAGTTCTTAATGTTGATGTGAAGACGCCTTTCAAGAGGATAAAATACAAGGATGCGATTGAGAAGTACGGCTCTGACAGGCCTGATTTAAGGAAGGCCGATGACAAATTTGCTTTTTGTTGGGTAGTTGATTTTCCTTTAATGGAGTACAGCGAAGAGGAGAAGAGGTATAAATCGACCCATCATCCGTTTACGATGCCAAACATGGAAGAGTTCAAAAAGAAGAAGGGAGATGCTTCGTCGCTTGCGTATGATTTGGTTTTAAACGGTTCGGAGATTGCAGGAGGAAGTATAAGAATTCATGATTCCGAGATTCAGAGTCAGGTTTTTGATGTTTTGAAAATATCAAAGAAGGAAGCCGAGGAGAAATTTGGGTTTTTGATGAATGCTCTTAATTTTGGAGCTCCGCCTCACGGAGGGATTGCGTTTGGTTTTGACAGACTCGTTCAGATAATGGCTGATGAAAATTCCATAAGGGAAGTTATTGCTTTCCCAAAGAACAAAGAGGCAAAGGATATGATGCTTGACGCTCCGTCGGAAGTTTCTGCCAAACAACTTAAGGACGTTCATATTTCTGTGGTTAAAGACGGGAAGAAAAAGAAGAAGTAATCTTATAAATACTTCATTCCTTTCTAGTTTATGGATTTTTTATGGCACAAAGTTTCTGAAAAAGAGAAGGAAGATATAAAGAAAGAAGCGAAATCTATTTTGGATTCTTTTTCAAAAAAGCTTGGTAAAGTTAAGGGAAAGCTTGAAGATTCTCATGTTGAGAGAGAGGAATCCGAAAGGCAGGAGGGAAATGAAAAAAGAGATTTTTCCCGGGATATAATGTTTGATAACGCCCCTAAGAAAAGTGAAGATTTTATTCTTGGAGAGAAGGGAGGATGGTGATGAAAAAAGATTGTATTTTTTGTAAAATCGTGAAAGGAGATGCTCCTTGCCATAAAATATGGGAAGATAAAAAGCATTTGGCGTTTCTCTCCCCTTTTCCAAATACAGAAGGTTTTTCGGTCGTGATAACAAAAGAACATTTTTCGAGTTATGCTTTTAATTTATCTGACGAAATCCTTTCCGAGTTAGTTATTGCCTCTAAAAAAGTTGCCAAATTAATAGACTCTAAACTAAAAGACGTTGGAAGGACTGGGATGATTTTTGAAGGATTTGGAGTAGACCACGTTCATGCAAAGCTTTTCCCAATGCACAACACTTCAGATATGGAAAAATGGAAAGAGATTAAATCAAATGTGAATAAATATTTTGAGAGATACGAGGGATATATCTCTTCACATGACTATAAAAGAGAAGATGATGAAAACCTAAGAAAACTCGCAGAAAAAATAAGGAGAGAGGTTTAATGAGAGAAAAGTATTTAAACCCAATATATATTAGATATATATGAAAGAAAACGAAAAGATTATTATTGATTCGGAGTTAAAATTAAAAAATATTAAAGGATTCTTCAAAAAGAAAGTTACAAAGTTTGGAACTGGTGCTAAAATTGATTGTCCAAAAGAATATCTAAACAAAACTGTATATGTAATTATATCTAATCAAGATGGCCAATAAAATATATCTTCCTGATTTGTATGTTGAGACGGATAAAGTTATCCTTAGTAGAGTCAAAGGTTCAATTAATCTAACTTCCCGGGATAAAAATAAGAACATGATTAATCTTAATAAAATAAATATATCCAAAAATCAAATGTGGAATTTTCTTGATGGAATGAAATTAAGGGGAAGATCTGGAAAAATTCTTTCTTTTCAAAAAGAAACAACTCCAAAAATAGCTAAGTTACTTGGGTTCATTATTACGGATGGTTCTTTGTTGTCAACTGAGGGAAGAGTTAAGTTGTGTCAGAAAGATATAGGACTAATCCATGATTATTTGGATATAATAAATAGAGAATATGAAACCAATTTAACCTTTAGTTTTGATGGAAAAGAAGCAAATATCTCTTCGGTTCCTCTTCGGTATATTCTAAACAAGTACTATAAAATTCCTTTAGGAAAAAAGGTTAGAATTGTGGAGGTTCCTCTCCAAATTATGGTGTCAGAAGATAAAGAAATCCTAAAATCTTTTGTGGCAGGGCTTTTTGACGGAGATGGTTATATTCAATACTATTATTTAAAAAATAAGCCAATATTGGATCATGCAAATTTTTGTATTTCAACATCTTCCAATAAACTGATTAAGCAAACTAAACAATTATTGGGTAGATTGGGAATTAATTGTTCCATATCAAGGAGAAGCGATACTGGAAGACTATCTTTACAAACTGCAGGATTTATGAATTCTTGGGAATTTTATAAACAGATTGTTCCATTACTTTCCCATAAAAAGAGAAGATATAGCGCAAACAAGATATTTTTGGGCGAAGATTTTTTAGGAAAATTAACAATCCCCTTAAATCAAGAATTAAAAAATTTATTTAGAGAGATTAGGATTAAAAAATTGGATGAGGAATTATTAAACATTAAGGCAAGATATAAATATATAAAATCTTTGAGAAGTGTTGAGTCATGGACATATCCTTCAAATAAGGGAAAGATAAGAAGTGTTTATGTTTATAGAGCTTTGAAACTTTTGAACAAAAATCCAAAAGGATATATCCCAAGGGAACAATTAAATTTAATGGAAAATAATCATAATGGAATTAAGTCATAAGCTAAATTTATTAAGAACTGGAAAGTTAACGGTTAAGCAGAATGTAACTAATTTTCTTGAAAAAATTAAAAAAGAAAACCCGCAAATTAATGCCTTTATTGATATTAGACCTGATTTGTGTTTGAAAAGAGCAGAATATTTAGACAAAAACAGGCAAAAATTAAAAACTAAAAAATTATTTGGTTTGTGTATAGCTGTCAAGGCTTCTATAAATGTTAAGGGTTATAATATCTCTTGTGGTTCCAAGGTTTTAGAAGATTACAAAGCTCCCTATAATGCAACAGTCATTAAGAAGATAGAAGATGAAGGAGGAATCATAATTGGGATAACAAATTGTGATGAATTTTGTTCGGGTAGTAGTGGCGAGACTTCTGCCTTTGGACCGACGAGAAATCCGCGGAATCCTGACTTGATTCCTGGAGGCTCTTCTTCGGGTTCGGCCGCTGCCGTCGCTGCGGGTTTTTGTGATGTGGCTCTTGGCTCGGACACTGGAGGAAGCATAAGAAATCCTTCGTCTCATTGTGGGGTTGTCGGAGTGAAGCCAACTTATTCAAGTGTTTCTCGTTACGGATTGATTGATTTGTCAATGAGCTTAGACCAGATTGGTCCTTTGGCAAGAAATGTTTCTGACGCTGCATTGCTTCTAAGTGTTATTTCAGGGAAAGATAGGAATGATTCTACCTCGCAGGATTCGGAGAAAGTTAATTTGAAGAATCTCAATAATAAAGATAAAAAGTTGACTATTGGTGTCTTAAAAGTTAAAGGAGTTGATAAAAAGATTCAGGACTTGGTTGAAGAAAGGATAAGCGAAGTCGCCTCCAATAAAGGATTTGATGTTAAGGAAGTGAAAATAGAGAATATTGAGTTGGCTGTTGAGACGTATTACCCTTTAGTTTATGTCGAGTTTTTCTCGGCCACAAGGCGTTTGGACGGAAGGCGTTATGGAAAGAAAATTGAGGATGCTTCAGGTCCAGAAGTTTTAAGGAGAGTTCTTGGCGGCAGTGAGATTTCAAAAGAAGAATATCACGGAAGGCATTATCATCTTGCATTAAAATCCAAGAGCCTGATTATTAAGGAGTTTGAAAAAGCGTTTAAAAAGTTTGATTGTATCATTTCTCCGACGGTTCCAAAACTTCCTCATAAAATTGGAGAAAAAATTTCTGTTGAAGAAATGTATAGCTATGATTTGTTGACGGCACCTTCAAACCTGGCAGAAAACTGTGCGGTTTCTGTTCCTGCCGGAGAGGTTGATGGAGTTCCGGTCGGAATGCAGATTGTTTGTGATAAATTTCAGGAAGAAAAGATGTTGAGGATTGCTAAGGGGTTTGAGAGGGGTTAGAAACTATTCATAATTCTTTTTCAATCTCATTTCCTTTACAATATCTATGGGCTCGTCCTTGTTTTGGTCAAACTCTATGAGTTTTCCATTAGGATTGTAATTTCCATCAGACAATTCCCTTGCTTTAACATGCCAAACTTCCCAGGAATCTTCGAGACCCATTCTTGCTCCTGGAGCGGAATGAGTTTTATCTCTTGCATCTTCGACAATATATTCTTTATTGTTATTTAGTATAACTTGGCCGTTTTGGACCCTAAATGCATCTCTATGCAATTGCCTTTCTGAAGGCTCTAATGATTTTTCATCATAAGTGAAAACAGAAATTGCTTCAGGACGAACACCATATTCTACATTTCTTATATGTTTTCTTTCTTCATTATTTATTTCAAGTTCTTCTTTTATCAGAATTCTTTCTATTATTCCTAATTTTTCTTTATCTCTTCTAGGAATAGCAACTGTTTCTCCAAGATTATACTTATGTGTTTCATCCATATAAAAAGTTGATTCATCGGAATTTATAAATCTTTCTATAAGTTACTATTATTAAATTACTACCATTAACCCAACTTCCCCTTCAAAATCTTCCTAAGAACTTCTTTAACTTCCTGCGGTCCGGCTCTTTTATCACTTTTTCTCATGACTTGTCCCATTAAGAAATTAAGAGCTTGTTCTTTTCCTTCTTTGTAATCTTGTACAGGCATTGGGTTTTCTTTTATTACTTCCCTGCTGATTTTTTTAACCTCTTTTTCAGAAATAATTTTATGTCTAGAAACCACTTCTTTTGGAGAAGACGATTTTTCAGTCCAACTCCTTAAAATTTCTCTGGCTTTATGCTCTGTAATCTTTTTTTCTTCGATGAGTTTTAATAGCTCTATGAAGTGTTCCGGCTTGATTTCTACTTCGCTAAGTTCTTTTTTGTTGTAGTTCAGCACAGAGAGAAGCTCTTCGGTAATCCATCTTATTGCTAATCGTGGGTTTGATTTTTCGATTGTTTCTTCAAATAGTTCTGCTACGTCAATGTTTCTTATCAAAATTTTTGCAGAGTTTTCAGGAATTTTATATTTTTTAATCAGTCTTTCCAGCTTTTTTTGAGGGGTTTCGGGGAGAGAATCTTTTGCTTTTTTTATTCTATTAGAGGTTATGTTCATTTTGGGAAGGTCCGGCTCCGAAATAAATCTATAATCCTGGGCGGCTTCCTTTGCCCTCATTTTTTTTGTGATTCCTTTAGACTCGTCGAACATCCTTGTTTCTTTTTCTTTTGGTCTTTCTTTTTTTTGTCTGGCTATCTCGTATTCCAAGGCTGTTTTTATATTCCTTAGGCTGTTGACATTTTTTATCTCAATTCTTTCTCCTCCTGTTGAGATATTAACGTCTGCCTTAAGCCCTAGTTTTTTGTCAACTGCTTTAATATAGCTTAATGTTAGTATTAGTTGTTTTAGCCAGCCGATGACTTCTTCGGGATTTTTGAATTCGGGCTCTGTCACGATTTCTATTAAAGGACTTCCGGACCTGTTATAATCTATTTCTCCGGTTTTTGGATTCCATGCGGCAGGGTCTTCTTCAAGATGGACTTCTGTAATTCCTATTCCTGCAAATTTTCCCTTGATTCCTACCGGATCTGAATGGGCTCCTGAGATTGTATTTTGATATCCTTTTGGAAGGTCCGGCCAGCTGTAATGTTTTCTTTTCCATACGAGGTTTTCGTTTATTTTACATCCAAGAATTAATGCCGCATCTATTGTCTTATTTAGTGCTCTTGCGTTTGGAAGCATTGGCTTTGCTCCGGGTTGTCCGGTGCAGGTTGGACAAATATTTGTATTTGGTTTAGAAAATTTTGCTCCGTGCTCAGATTTGCAGGAACAAAATAATTTTTCGTTTGTTACAAGGTATCCATGGATTTCAAGGCCTATTTTTGTTTTATTCATAAATTGAGTAGAAAAGGAAAGTTTATTAATTTAATTAGTTAAAAATAGAAAGATTTATATAAATTATAATTTATAAATTATACATGAAAACGATAGCTATTAAGGAAAAGACATTCCATTTGATAAAGGAACTGAAAGAGAAGGAAAAGGTTAAGTCTTTTGATAAGTTGCTAGAAAATCTTATAATCCATAAGGAGAAAGTACCTCAAAAAATGTTCGGTGCTCTTAAGGGCAAAACTAAAAGTTTTACAAGGAAAGAAAGAGAGGAAATTATGGGAGATGAAGAAAGATGGCAATAGTTTTTGATACTTATGCCTGGATAGAGTTTTTTGAAGGGTCTAAAAAGGGAGAAACCGTAAAGAACTACCTTGATAATGACGAGGTGATCACTCCGGCAATTGTTCTTCTGGAATTAAGCTATAAGTCAAATAAGGAAGGATGGAGTTTTAATAAGTTTTTTAGTTTTATAAAAATGAAGTCTAAGATAGTTGGAGTTAATGACGAGTTTATTCTTTCTTTCGGGGGCTTTTATAATAAAATGAAAAAGAAAGAGAAAAAAATAGGAATAACAGATGTAATTATAATGCATACTGCCAGAGTGAATAATGCCAAGGTTCTGACGGGAGATCCTCACTTCAATAATTTTAAAGATAGTGTGATGCTTTAACTTCATTGTATTATTCTTAAATCTTTCGCATGTTTTGTAGTTACCTTTTAAGGCTGGGAAATGTTTAAAAACGTACAAAATACTAAAGTTTAACCTAAATAGGTAAATTAAGATGGAACACGAAGATACAGAAAACAAGGAAACCAACGAAGAAGAATCTAAAGATTCTGGTTCTAAAGAGTCAGAAGATACTAGCGACAAGTCTGGCGAAGAGGACAAGAACGAGGACAGTGAAGATTCTTCTGACGATGATGACAGCGAAGACGACTCCGATGATGAAAACGACGAGTAAACTTCTTCAATAAATTTCTTTTTATTTTATTTTTTATTTTTTTAGTTAGTGTGATTTGTGCAAGTTTTTTAAATGGTTATTGCTAAAGTGTTTTATGAAGATACTTGTTATTGGGGACATGCATGGTAAGCTTCCAAAGAATATAAAGTCGATAATAAAGAAAAAAAAGGTTGAATTGGTCATTTGTGTTGGAGAAATTCCTAAAGTTCCTTTTTATAGAAAAAAGAATGAGTTTCGAGAAGACTATGTCTATAGATTCCATAAACATTACAAAAAGATCTTAGAAAAGTTAGATTCTTTTAAAGTTCCTGTCTTTATTTTGAAGGGAAACGAAACGGGGAAGGGAACAAGGGCATTAATTAAAAAATTTAAGAATTTAACTCATAAGTACATTGGGAGTGAGATGGTTAAAGGGAGAAATTTTATATTTTTTGATTATTTATGGGAAGAAAGAATTTCTAATGCTAGAAATTTCTTCTTTGATAAGATGGCTAAGAGAAACCCCTATAGGGAGAGAAGGTTAAATAAATTACTGGGCAAGAATAATGAAAGTGTTTTGATTTCCCATGCCCCTCCTCACGGGTATCTTGATGTTGTAAAAAATGAGTATACTAATTTTAAGAAGAAACATGTAGGCTCAAAAATTCTTTTAAAAGCAATTAAAGAATATCAGCCCCCAATAGTTTTTTGTGGACATATTCACGAAGCAAAAGGGAAGGCAAAGATAGGAAAAACAAAAGTTTATAATTTAGGAGAAAGAGGATATATTGTTATGGATTTAGATAAAAATAAAATCTTGAGGAGTAATTTTTTGAAATGAAAACACAAAAGGTGCTTGACGAATTTGTTAAAGAATGCAGCCAAAAACTAAATCTCTTGAGTGTGATACAATTTGGTTCTTCTACATATTCAAAGAATCCAAAAGATATTGATCTAATGCTGGTTTCAGATAATGAAGTGGTATCTGCGGAAGAGATATTAAAATTGATTGAGATTGTAAAAAATCTTGAAAACAAATACAAAGACATCGTTTTTGATTTTGGCGGAATTTCTGATAGAAAAAGAAAAGGACTAATTTCTATAACTTGTGTTTATATAGGGATGGATGAATTATTAGTTAAGCACAATCCTCATGATATATTCTTATTTAAAAATCTAGAACAGGATGAGAATCTTAGGGTATTATATGGGAGAAATCCTCTAAGAAAAGGGAAAGTAACTTTAACAAAACAACACCTATTTGAGATGTTGAGCGTTGACCAAAAACATGCATTAAGAAAATGTCTTGATGATGATGCCAGAAAAGAAGAATCATCATATTTTTTATTCAAGACGTTTCTCAGAGGAATGTTGATTAATTATAGAGTATCTAAAAAAGGAATGCTTTTGAAAAAATTCGAAGAGATTTATAAAAACAAAATAAGTCTACCGAAAAATTCTGGCAGAATAATTAAGAAAGAATTTCAAGAAGAAGATTTTAAAGATATTTTAAAGTTTACAGAAGATTGTTTGAGGTACTTGATAAAATGAAAATCTTAGTAATAGGCGATTTCCACGGAAAATTTCAGAAGAAATTTGGAACTTTGGTTAAGAAGGAAAAAATAGACCTGGTTGTTTCTCTTGGAGACTATTCTCCTTTCCATTATCGGAAGCTTTGGTTTAAACATTGTTATGGGAAGGATGTTGAACTTTGGGAAGTTATTGGAAAGAAAAAATGGAAGGAATTGATTCTGAAAGATTTGAAAATGGCTGAAAATTCTTTAAATGGTTTGAATAAACTTCCTGTTCCTGTTTATACTGTTTTAGGAAATATTGATTGGCCAGCGGTGGATGATATATCAGATTTTGAAAGTTCAGATAATAAAAGTAAGAAGAATAATCATCCTAATTATGAAAGAACAAATGCGCTTGCAAAAAGAATTGAGAAATATAAGAATATAAAGAGGTTTGATTACAAGGCATTGAAGTTTGGAGATTATGTTTTTATTGGTATGAGAGGGCATAGTGTTCCGGGATATGTTAAAAGTAAAGCTTATAGAAAACACAGAAAAATTTTAGATAATTTGTTTAAGAAATTTAGAAAAGAAAATAAAGAAGGCAAAGTCATTTTTGTTTCACATAATATTGCATATGATACGAAGTTAGATAAAATTTCTATGAAAGCTATTAATTTTATCAGAAAAAACATTAAAAGAAAATCTAAGAAGAAACCAAACAGACATTACGGTTCTAAAATGGCTCGTAGAGTTATAAATAGATGGCAGCCCTTTTTACATCTTGGAGGTCATATTCACGAGTCGGTAGGAAAAGATAATCTTGGAAGAACGGTTCTTGTTAATCCAGGCGCGGCTCATGAAGGTAGGGCTGTTGTGATTGAGTTGAGCGACGAAAAGAAAGGAAAAATTAAAAACTTGAGGTTTGTTAAGTAAATATGGTAAAATCCTATACTTTTAAAGAGATTGAAACTCTTTTTAAGAATGAATTGAATAAATCTGAACATATAATGACTTTTGGAGTGTTTGGGTCTTTAAGTGCTGAAAATGATTTGGATACTTTAATAACTAAAAAGCCAAAATCAAAAACTTCTGATTTTTTCAAGGAAGTCCATGATTTATTTTTTAATATTGATGAAAAGATAAATAAAATCTCGGGAGGGAAGTTGATTAGAGTTTCACGTTCCGGTCACGAAGAAGAAGTAAAGTATATTTCAAATTATGACAAAAGAAAAGACCTTGTTATTCAGTCAACATCTTACATATCTTTGTCCCAAATAATAAAAGCTTGGACGCCCGATATAGGTAATTCAGAGGATTCTTGGAATAAATTAGAAAGAATAATTAAAAATCAATTATTTTTGAAGGGTTCTGTTAAAGATATATTCTCAGGAGAGTTCAGTAAAGAAAGAAACAACGAAACTACTTTTATTATGCTTGATATTCATGATAGAATAAACTCTTCTTGCCCAGAAAAATTTATTGTGAATAAAATGAATGTTACCTTTGACTATATTTTGAGAAAAGTTTTGAATGCAGAGCCAAAGGTGGCTAAAAATCTAAGTGAATCTAGGAAGATATTCTATTTTATTTGTGATCTTGCTGAAAAATAAGCTTAAGTTCTTACACAAAACCCCTTTCGCAATCCTTAAAAACTCAATCGGGTTTTTATTCTTATGAAAATTAATGGCATTGAGCTGAGGTGGCTTGGGCATTCCGGATTTTTGATAAACAACGGGAAGACGATTTATATTGACCCTTACAATATTAAAGACGGACTGGAGCCGGCGGATATAATTCTTATTACGCACAGCCATTACGACCATTGCAGTTATTCTGATATGAAGAAAATTGTTAAAGAGGGGACGAGGATTGTTGCTTCGGCTGATTGCCAGAGTAAGATTACGAGGTTTGACGTTCCTGTAAAGATTGAATTGATTGAGCCGGGAAGGGAAATTGATTTAGGAGGGGTTGAGGTTTATGCGTTGCCTGCGTACAATATAGGAAAGCATTTTCATCCTAAAGAAGAGGGTTGGATTGGTTACGTGATAAAGATGGATGATGTTGTGATTTATCATTCGGGCGACACAGACAATATTCCGGAGATGCAAAAGCTTACTGGATACAAGCAACCTGGAAAGGAATTTGTTGCTCTTCTTCCGGTTGGAGGTCGTTTTACAATGAGTGCTGAAGAGGCTGCGGAAGCAGCCAAGCTAATAAAACCAACTCTTGCGGTTCCGATGCATTGGGGGTCTATCGTGGGGAGTGAGGACGATGCAAAAGAGTTTGTAGATTTGTGTAAAGATGAGAATATTAGGGCAGAAATTTTGGAAAAAGAGTGATTTTAGGATTGATTAAATTTTTTCATGAGGAAGAGGTTCTTTCATTTCCTGAATTTTTTCTATTGATTCCTTATTGGTTTTTATCGCGTATTTTGCTAATTTATAGAGTCCAAAGAAGAGCGCTGATAGTCCCAAAAAGACTAATCCTGCAACCCAACTAAAAAGGAAAGAGATTATTGATATGATTAGAAAGATTATTGAGAGTGTAAGAGAAATGATCTTTCCTACCTTATTTCTTGCATTAGATATATGAACACTCATCGTTGTAAAGTCTGCGGCAGCGTTCTTAAAACTCATATGTAAATTAAGACAGAACTGCTTTTAAACATTATTAATTGAATAAACTATTATCTTGTAAACACAGAAATATTTTTAAAGAACAAGATACTTACTTCTTTATTATATTAATTTATTCAGTTGGGGGATTGAATAAATTAATGAGGTGAATTCTTTGTTATTAGTTGGAAGTGTGACAAGTATATAAACTTTTCGCAAGAGAAGTTCCTTGAATCCTTCCAGCATAACTAAACGAGAGAGTTGAAAGGAGGTTAAAAAATGGCGTTAGATTTTGCGAAAGAAGCGGTGCAGAATGCAGAGACTCATAGTATTAACTTTGATGAATTGAAGGCTGGAAAGGCGAACATCAAGGTTTTCGGAGTCGGAGGAATGGGTTGTAATGCTGTAACATGGCTTTATAACAAAGGAGTTAACGGAGCTACTGTCTATGCTGTAAACACAGATGCACTTCACTTGAGCGTTTCCAAGGCAGATGAGAAGAACCTTATTGGTAAGGAATTGACAAGAGGTCTTGGTGCAGGTGGAAAGTATCAGGTAGGAAGAGAGGCTGCTAAAGAATCTCTTTCAGATTTGAAGAAGGTTGCCTCAGGTGCAGATATGGTGTTTGTTCTTGCAGGATTGGGTGGTGGAACCGGAACAGGTGCTGCTCCAATAGTTGCCCAGCTTGCTAAGGAATCCGGAGCGGTTGTTATAGGAGTTGTTACAATGCCTTTTGATTCTGAAAAAGCAAGAGTTGATAAGGCAGACTTTGGACTTCAGGAGCTTAGAGAGGTTACAGATACGACAATTATCATTGACAACAACAGGCTTGTAGATATTGCTGGACAGTTGCCTATTGAACAGGCTTTTGCTGTTGCGAACGAGCTTGTGAGTTCGATGATTAAAGGACTTGTAGAAACGATAACCCTTCCAAGTTTGATCAACCTGGACTATGCTGACGTGTCTTCGATTATGAAAGAGGGAGGCGTTGCAGTCATAGGAATTGGGGAGGCAGACACTCAAAACCGTGTAGTAGAAGCAGTCCAACAAGCCCTTACACATCCTCTACTTGACGTGGATTATAGGGGAGCTAATGGAGCTTTGATACACGTGACTTGCGGTCCTGACCTGAAGCTTGAAGAGTTTGATAACATTGGAAAGATTGTTTCCGAGAATCTTAGTTCCGAGTCTAATGTGATAATTGGTGCGAGGATTTCCAAAGAGTTCCAGGGAAAAGTGCGAGTTATTACTATTATGACAGGAGTTAAGTCACCTTATCTGCTTGGAAAACCCGCAGAAGAACAGACAAGTGTGTCTAAAGAAGTCTCTGACTTAGGCATAGAAGTTTGGAAGTAAGGCGACTATAAGAGTTGTCTTTTAGAAAGCTTATTATGCCGGGAAGAAATTCCCGGTGTTTTTTTTCTTTTTTAGAACTTAATGAAATTAGAATTTAAACACTCAACTTCTTAGGCCTATTCATCTTCGTATTTTTGTATTCGTTGAAATAAAGAATATTATCTAATTCTATAGGAGCTTTTCGCGATTTCTTTTTTTCGTATTCAAATCCGATAGGGAGGATTGCTTCGATATTTATTCCTTCAGGAATTTTTAGCTCTTTCTTAATTTGCTCTTCGATAAAGTGGCCGACCCAGCAAGTAGAAAGTCCGGAATCTGTTATTTTTAGAAGGAAGTTTTGAATTGCTGCTCCGGCTTGCTGTCTGACATATGTTTCTCCTTTTTCTTCGTAAGCGTTTTTTGTTCGGGAAGGATTTGAACAGGCGACAACAATATAATGTGCTTGCGTGATAAAATCCTGTTGACACGATTCGGCGATTTTATTGATTTTTTTAGAATCATCAATAAGAATAAATTTTAGGGAATAATTGCCTCCGGCCATTGGTGCGAACCTTGCGGCGTCTATGCATTCAATTATCTCACGCCAGTCAGGTTTTTTGTCTTTGAATTTTCTGACGCTGCGTCTTCCTTGGATTGCTTTGTCTAGGTTCATAATTTTTATAAGGAGATGTTGTTTATAAAATTATTCAAACCCAATAACTCCGCCGCCAAGACAGGTTTTTCCTTTGTATAAGACTATTGCCTGACCTTCGCTGACTCCTGTTATAGGTTTGTTTAGTGTGACTTTAAATTGTTTCTTTTTTTTGTTATAAGAGATGTTGCTTGGGAGAAGTTCTCCGACCTGGCGTATTCTTGCATGAACTTTTTGAGATTTGTCTTTTCTTGGAGTTTCTAAAATCCAATGAGTTTTCTTTATTATGATTTCTTTTCTGTAAAGGAGAGGGTGTTCTTCCGGCGCGGCGGTTATCTCGTTTTTTCTTAGGTTTTTTCTTGCTACATACCATCTCTTTAGTTTTTTGCCTTTTCCTCTTTCTATCTCTATCCCAAATTTCGGGCCTATTTTTTGGCCAATCGTGTAATAATAAATTCCGTCGTGAGTTCCAATTTGTTTTCCTTCAGGGTCAAGGATTCTTCCTTTTTTTGGTTTTATCTTCTTTTTGAGAAATTCTTTAAGGTTAACTTTTCCTACAAAACAGATTCCTACTGTTCCTTTCCTGTCGAAGTTAGGGAATTTGTTTTTCTTTGCAATTTCTCTGACCTGTTTTTTTGCGAGATTTTCTATTGGGAAGATGCTTTTCGCGAGGTCCCTTTGATTTAGTCTGTAAAGGAAATAAGATTGGTCTTTCGTTTCGTCTTTTGCTCTTAAGAGATTGTATCCTTTTTTTGATTTTTTTATTCTCGCGTAATGTCCTGTTACAATGAATTCCGCGCCGAGTTTTCTTGCGGCTTTTCTTAAGAGAGGAAATTTTATCTTTTGATTGCAGTCTACGTCGGGGTTTGGTGTTACACCTTTTTTGTATAGTTTAAACATTTCATCAATAACTTCTTTTCTGTATTCTTTTTCAAAGTCGAGTGTTATTAAAGGAATTTTAAGTTTTGCCGCGATTTTGGAAGCCATACGCCTGTCATCTTTCCAAGTGCATTCACCAAAATCATTTTTTGTGTCAGACCAGTTTTTCATGAAGGCTCCGATAACTTCGTAACCTTTTTCTTTCATCATTAGCGCGGCGATGCTTGAGTCTACGCCGCCGGACATTGCTACAAGAACTTTTGGTTTTTTGTTTTTAGGTTCCATAGAAAAAGTAGTTTAATTACTGTTAAAAAAGTTTATGATTTGGTTTTATCGTCTTTCTTTAGAAGTCTTTTAAGTTTTGGCCATTTCTTTTTGTCCACAATGTAGCCGATGCAGTTTTTGGATCCGCACTTACATAGATGGTCTTCAAAGTTATCTATGCTATAACCGTAGTTGAATGTTATTTCTTCACCCTTTTTTATATCTTTTATCGAAGTAATCCAGATTCTTTTGTTGTCTTCTATCTCTGCCTCGCAGTTTGGGTCGCAACTATGATTAATTAGTCTTGCAGTGTTCCACGAGAAGTTTCCATCAATGTCGTACCTTTTATTTAATTCAAATATATACACGTGGCCCTCGCCATTTTTTTTATCCTTTCCTCTCTTAAATTGTTTATCCGCTCTCTCTTCTGCCTCTCTTTTACCGATTTTTTCACCCACATATTCTATAACCTCAGTTCCTTTAGGTATCTCTTTCGCGGCGAAAACTCCTTTATTATGAATTCTAGAGTTTCTTACTTCAATATATTCTGATGTTGTTGGCTCTCTTTTTTCACCCATTTTTAAATTAAGTTGTTCTTTAAATTATTATTTTTTTAAATATCTTTCTAAGATATAATGGGTTTATTTGGTTCTCAGGATGAGAACGTCCTGGGTAGGACAGCTCGCAAGCCCTCTCGGATTTTAATTTTTGCTAAAGAATTTATTCTCGCGAACTTGCTCGTCGAACCTGAAAACCACCTGCGGGTTTTCGATCCTGCATCCTTTCTTCGTCCTACACACAAACGTCCCGGGTAGGACTCGAACCTACGACTTCACGGTTAACAGCCGTGCGCTCTACCAACTGAGCTACCAGGACTCAGAATTCGTAGCAAATTTTGTTATTTAAACTTTCCGCGTTCTTTAAAGTCTTCTTTTAGACCAAGGTCATGAATCTCTTTTGGCTGGTGTCTTTCAAGGTGATTGTAAACGTTCGCTTGCTTCGAGCCTTTTATAATTAAGATTATTGCCTCGTGTGCGTTTTTAGTGTGTTCGGGGTCTCCGATGATTGCAACAAAGTTGTCTTTCATTTCGAAATAACATTTTGTGAGTTCGTTGAGAGTTTTTAGTGTTCCCCCGTCTTTTCCGATGATTCTTGCCCTGACTCTTTTTAAGTCCTTTCTGTTTGTGTGATCTTTTATATTTATAATTTCGAAAGAATAACTGTGCTCTTTTATCATCATCGCTACAGAGAACGGGAATCCAAATTCAAGAGCTTCCAATACTTTCTCCGCAATGTATTCATCTTCAGGTTTGCTTTCTATAATAATTTCTTTTCCTCTGTTCTCAATTTTTATGTTTAGAATTTTCTCAATTTTCTTTTTGTTCTTTATTATTCTTTGAGATTTTTCATAAATTATCCTTTTCATTCTAGAATTCAAGAGAGTCTATTTTTAGGTGACCATTCTGTTTTAACCATTCGACCTGATTTTTTCTGTATTTGAATAAGACG
Organism: Candidatus Pacearchaeota archaeon; assembly: GCA_040879785.1. Lineage (GTDB taxonomy): Archaea > Nanobdellota > Nanobdellia > Pacearchaeales > GW2011-AR1 > ASMP01. The sequence continues at coordinate 104,726 of JBBDJR010000006.1, read as the reverse complement.
TCGCCTTTTTCTTTGTCAAGTTCCCAAGGTTTTATTATTACTGTGTCTCCAGGACGGAGCCAGAGAGCTCTCTTTAATCTTCCGGGGACGCGGCAGTTTCTTCTCTTTCCATCTGAGCAGTTCACAAACATCTTGTTTCCCCCGAGTCTTTGCTCGACAACTCCTACCATTTCTTCACCTCTTGGGAGCTTCGCTTTTGCAATTCTCGGCTCGTCGTTATTTGGTTGTTCCCTTCTCATATTTATCTTAGAATGAATTTGTTTATAAGTTTAATGCATATTAACATTAGAACTCCCAGATATTTTTTAAATAAGGACCAGTGCAAACTGAACACCTTTTATTTCCCCGATGCTTTCTTTGTCAATTATTCCTGCTTCAAGGGCGGTGTTAACAGATTCATCTCCAACAATATTAAACGTTGCGTCCTCTTTTGCCATAGTTTTCATTATCTTAAGGGTTTCTTCCCTGCTTGTTTCGTTACCTTTGTAGAAACTTTCTTTAACATCAAGTTGAAATTTACCTTCTTCAAATTTCTTTCCCAGAAGTTCATTATCACAAACAGCAACTATTTCTCTGTATGATTTTATTATGTTCACAATCATTTTACAAATTTAGATTCTTCTAATATCTGTTTCAGCCATTTCATCATGGCGAATCTATGAGTATTTAATCAATCAGATTTAATTAGAATGATTTTTTAGCACCATCGCTGATAGCCTTTTCTGCATTATCTTTAGACATCATAGCACACACTGTTGTTCCACATCCGTTTCCGCATTTTCCTTTTGCCATGTATCCGCCTCTTGCAGTCTGGGTAATCTCAGCATCTTTCAGTTCGACGCCTTTTTGCTTACACTTAACACAATATCCTGTAACCATATTATTATACCTCCTGAAATTTCTAAGAAATGGTAATTTTTAAAGGTTTATATCAGTTAAGATTCAGAAATAATTTAGATTTTGCTTCTTACAGAGTGTTTCGCTCCGCAGGCGAGGCAATGAATAAATGTAATCCGGTTTTCTTTTTTTAGTTCGGTATCGGGCTTTTTGCACTCTTTACATAGAACGAACTCGTCTACATATTTTTTTATTTTCTCATTTATTTTAGGTCTTAGGACTTTCATATTTAGCACGAGCCTATCTCCTTCTTTCTGTCCTGATGCAGCGAGCTCTCTCAATATGAATTTTTGAAAGTGTTCGGGACTTCTTCTTATGTAAGAGCTTATTTGGTAGAAGTTTGTGAGGAGGGTTTTCTTTCCTTCAAAATGTCCTTCTATCTCGGGAACTTCAAACCTGTCTCCTGACGAGTCGGTTTTTTTCACTTTTTCATACGCTTCTTCAAGGAGTTTTTCGTATTCCATAAGTTTACGAGCGTAAGCGGGTTTTTAAGGTTTTTTAGATTTAATAATATTTAAAAACATTAAGTGTTTTATTTCTTTATGGATTTCAAGAATTTTGTTATCGGGATAGCAATCATGATATTAACAATCTCTGTAGTCGTTTATGGAGTTAATACTTTTTATTCAAGCCCGGATTATGAGGATTTCTGCCCTGATGTTAGGAGACCTTCACTTCTTGATTCTGAGAATGAGACGGAGGTTTGTCCCGCGGTTTGCGTTGAGATGTGGGAAATAGATTCTGATAGTCGTACGTGCGTTTTTAATGAATGTGGCTCGGGTTGTGGTCCTGATGGTGAGACGAGTTTTGAAACTTTGAAACATTGTGAGGTCGCTCTTTCAGGTGAGAATTGTTGGGGTGCTTATGAAGATGAGAGGGAGAAATATTCAAGGAATTTATTTTTAATTGCACTTCCTATAGGTATTGCAGTTGTTGCTTTAGGAGCGATTGTCTTCGGGTTGGAAGCAGTCGGAGCGGGGCTGATGGCAGGGGGAGTTGGAATTATTTTCTGGGGTGTTGGAGGCTTCTGGAGATTCGCGGACGACTGGCTTAAATTCATCCTATCTTTTGTAGGACTTGTAGTGTTAATATGGCTTGCTTATTATTTTAATAAGAGTTTTTCTAAAAAAGTTAAGAAGAGTAAAGGGAAGAAAAGGTAATCATCGCCTAACCCAAATATCTAACCTTGCCCGGGCGAGGCTCGAAGGCAATTCCTTCTTCTAAGAATCTTTTGATTTCCTGGTTTATTATGTCCGGAGAGACGTCCGGGAATTTATCAAGTATCTCCTGAGTTTCGATTCCTCCGTTTTCCTCCGCAGATTTTATTAGTTCAAGAATTTTATCTTTAATTGCTGTGACCTGCTCTTTTTCTACAGGTTTAGGAGTTTTAGGGTTGGAAGATTTTTCTTTTTCTGTTTCAAGTTTTCTTAAGAGAAGATACTTTGGGTCGTGTTCTTTTATTATTTCCGGAGAAACGTAAATTTCATCATTCCAGTGCCTAATATTTCCTATGACAACAACGGTCTGGCCCTGAACAATCTCTTTGAATTTTTCCGCCTCGTCTCCGAAGGCCTTTAATTTTATTTGTCCCGAACCATCATCAAGAGTCAAGAAAACATATCTCTTGTCGCCCTCACTTTCATATTTGTCTACAATGTTCCCTACTATATTTACTCTCACAATTTGTTTTTCTCCAAGCTCAAGGAATCCGAACCTTTCTCCGTTATTTACGGGCTTTCCAATTAAGATATCTCCTATTCTAAGTTTGTATGCAGTGTTTCTTTTGAATTGTTGTTCTGGCATTTTATTACTTAATTAATATGGTTTTTAAGTTTAAGTCCTTGCGATATATCCTTTTTTAGGTTTGAAGATTACTCCGCTTACGTCAAGCTTCGTTAAGGCCTCGTCAATTTCGTCTTTTGTGAGTTTTCCTTCAAGCTCTTTCTCTAGTTCTTCAAGAGGAATCATCTTCCCTATTTTATTTTCAAGGTTTGTTATTGTGTCTCTTACAGTGAAGACTTTGTTTCTTTGTGATGCAGGCATTCCTCCAGTTCCTCTGTCAATGTCGAAAGTTTTTGATTCGTAGTCGTATCCAACTTGTGTAAGGTAGTATTTTATAATTTCTATTGCTCTGTCTGAATCTTCTATAGTCACTGTTTCACTGAGTCTCATTTTTGCAGATGCTTCGGACATTCTTATTAGAGCCTGGAGCTGTCTGGCAGAGATGGGGATTGGTCTTAATGTACCTTCTGTTGAAACAGGGAGATTTCTCAATTCTACGTAAAATCTTTTTATTTTTTCGGCTGCCTCGCTGCTTAGTTTAGGACTTATTTTTTGTTTGGTATAAGCTACATATTTCCTAAGAAGGTCTTTTGGAATAATCATATCTTTTCCTGCTTCCTGATGTTCTTCAAGAACGTGGCTTGCAATACGCTCGTCTTTCTTTTTACTGGGAATGTCTCTTAGAGGGAATATAACATCAAATCGGTTTATAAGAGTGGGAGGAAGGTCGATTTGTTGGGATATAGATTGGTAAGGGTCGAATCTTCCAAACTTGGGGTTTGCTGCGGCCAGAACGGAGGTTTCTGCTCTTAGTGTTGCCTGGACGTTCGCTTTGCTAATTGTTATTGTTTGTTGCTCCATTGCCTCGTGCATGGCGCTTCTGTCGTTGGGATCCATCTTTTCAAGTTCGTCTATACAGACAAGTCCTTTATTTGCCAATGCCATTGCTCCTGCCTCGATAGACCATCCTCTTAAATATTCGTCTCTTACAACTGTTGCAGTCAGTCCTGCTCCTGATGCAGATTTACCGACGACGTATCTTCCTTTAGGGGAAATTCTTGACATGAAAGTAAGTGTGGCGGACTTAGCGACTCCGGGGTCTCCGATAAGAAGTATATGTAAATCTCCTCTGCTTCTCTGGCCGTCTGCATGAGTTTTTGCGACTCCTCCGAACAGCTGGAGAACAAGAGATTGTTTTATTTCTTTATATCCCCAAACGCTTGGAATGATGCTCTTTGTAAGTTTATCGAATACCTTTGGGTCTTGTGAGAGTTCAAGTATTTGTCTCTCGTCTTCTTCTCCTATGTTTAGTTCTTCAAATGTTTCTTCAAGAGGGATAATATTATTTGATTCAATTGCAAGTTCGAATCTTGTTGAGAGCCCTCCTGTCTGGAGCGGTACTGGTACTTCTTTAAGAACTCCTATTACATTGACTCTGCTTCCGGGTGTTGTTTTTTCCTCCATTCTTGGTTCAACTAAATCTTCTTTTAAGAACACGTTTATTCTCTTTGGCTGTTCTCCTCCGGAAAGGGATTCAGGAGCCTCTTCGATTACAAGTCTTTGAGTGTCTACTAAGTCTTTGCTTATAAGCCGGAATCCTCCTCTTCTTCCGCAAGAGCATCTTACCGGTTCTCTAAACTTTTTTTCTGTTTGTATAACAGGAGTAACTGTTCCGCAAGAAGGGCACTCAAATTTTGCATTTATGATTTGAGGTCTTACATCAGATGCCTGCTTTACAATTCCTTCAATGACGACCATCTCATTTAGATTTTTAGAACGAATGTTTCTTACTTTAATCTCCTGACTTTTTGGGAGATTGGAAAGTCTCACTCTTGCATTATTTATCAGCCCGGTTTCTTCAATTGCAAGTTCAACGATTCTTAGTGTTTCTTCAGGATTTGTAAGTATTTCTTCAGCGAGTTTGTTTGAGAATTCTGTAAGTCGAATGAAATCAAGGTAAATTACACTTTTACCTTTCCTTATAGAGTCTCCCACCTCCTTTTTATAGGATTCAAAGAAATTCTTTGCTTCAGTCATTAATTCCTCGTTTTTTGCTTTTTCCTGTTTTTTTTCGGCCGATTGTCCTTCCATATATAGAACACCGTGATGCTGTTTTTATACTTTATTGTAAACTATACGATGGTTTTGAGAAGAGTTGTTTTTAGCTAATTTAGCTGAGAAGAGGAAGATAAAATAGCGTTAAAAGAGCAAGCCCTATTACAAATGCCAGGATGTATCCTATTTTGAAGTCCCTTGATTTTGGTGCTGGGAAGTAAAATGCTATCCCAAGAATTAGATAGACGAAAGGGACGAAATTTCTTACCACATTCACTCCGACAGTATTTACAAATAAAAGACCGATGATGTTTGCTAAAATTACCAGTCCCCAGTTAGAAAGCATACCATAAGTAACTGCTTTGATGTCCGTTCTCTTAAGAATTTCTCCTAGATTTTTTGTTTGGTTGACCATTTAGAGTATAAATCTTAGAATAAATTGTTGTTTTTATAGTTTGTTGTGGGGTCTTTGGAGATGAGTTGTTGTTTAGTATACAAATGTATAAAAATGAATAACTCCTTAATTTGAAATGGTTGGAAGTACAGAAGATAAGGATTATTGGGCAAACTTAGCCTTAGATAGTTGTGTTCTCACAATTAATCCCCTCGATGATTCTTTAGCAAAGTTGGAGGATTCGCTAAAAGATTCGGAGTCTGAGGTTCTTTGTTATCGTAGTTTAGTGAGAGGGTTTGGTATGCCTGAATTGGGAATTGGTGTGTTTGATAAGGAAACAATGAAAAGAGGTTGTCTTTATACTTTAAGAGGTGAAAAAGAAATACAGGAATTCATTACAAGGTATAATGAGACTGGGGATTTTATGGGTTATATAAAAGAAAAATGGGAAGAAGAAAGTAGACAATAAATAACTGCTTTGATGTCCGTTCTCTTAAGAATTTCTCCTAGATTTTTTGTTTGGTTGACCATTTAGAGTATAAATCTTAGAATAAATTGTTGTTTTTATAGTTTGTTGTGAACTATTGGGTAGTTTTAGAATTAAAAGGGGTTTTTAGATTCCAGAAATCCTTAGAAATTCCCTTATATATGTACCTATTATTATCAAAGCAACAAATATCCCTGACAAAATAAAACCAGAATTGAACTTATCATTTTTTCCTACAGCCCATTTCCATGTTATTCCCGCTAAAATTAGATAGGTTACTGAGAATATATTTAGAAAGTTTAGAAAAGATAATCTTTCTAGGGAATAAATATATCCATCTATGATAAATATGACTATATAGGTTATAGTAATTAACCCTAGATTTACTAAGAATCCCAATAAGGCAAGAGTGTTTGAAAAAAGCAGATAATTTGCCCCTTTTATAATTTGTTTAACACTCATTTTACTTCTTATAGTTCTTCAAAATTGCTTTCACATTCTTTAGAAGCTGGTTCATGCTGAATTCAAGCTGTTTTTTGTTTTTTGTTCCGGTACAAACAAGCTTACCATTACTAAAAAGAAGGAAAGTTGCGTTTGGTTCTATAAGCTTGTAAACAAGTCCAGGGAATTGCTCCGGCTCGTATTCTGTGTTTTCCATTTCAAGAGCAAGGAAATTTAGATTAAGTTTTAGGTCTATTGTTCCCGAGGCTACGATATTTTGGACTGTTATTTTTGGTTTTGCAGTTATGTTAACATTGATTTTTTTGAGCTGTTTTATCACGGATTGGATGACCTTTTTGACTTGTGCTATGGATTTTGTTCCGGTACAAACAAGATTTCCTGAAGAGAAAACAAGGACTGCCGATTTTGGTTCTTTAACTCTTAGAACGAGTCCTGGGAAAGTTTCAGGGTTGTATTCTGTATTTGGCTGAGTTCTCGCGAGTTTTGTTAAAGGAATCGGTTTTTCAAGTGAAGTTGTAGCAACAATGTTTTGTATTTTGTAACTGCTTGCTTTTTTAGCCATTTTATTTGTTTATAAAGGGAAAAAGGCATTTATAAAGGCTTTGAAATCAAAAAAAGATTCAAAGGATATTTTTGACTACATAAATTCTTATTAATTGTTTATTAAAACATCTTGGTAAAGATTAGTTAACCATAGTTAAAATTCCTTTTCTGGTTTTCAAAATCTTTTTTGATTTCTTCGAGGCTCGAGATTTCCTTCAGTGGCTTATCCGGGCGGATGGCGGTGAATCTCGGGAAACGGAGAGCGAAACCAGAGTTGTAATTTGGAGATTTTTGGATTTCTTGGTATGTTACTGAGACAACGATTTTAGGTTTTATCTTTACAGTTTTTCCTTTTTCTTCCGTGAAATGAGGTTTGAGTTTATCTGTTAGTTCCTTGAATGAAATCCCGATGCCAGTGTCTGCAGTGGATTTTTCTTTTATCCCCGTTCCCATTTTTCCAACTTCAAGAAACTTTCCGTTTTTGTCTCTGCAAGAAAGAATGAAACTTGAAATCCAACCGTACCTTTTTCCTGTTCCGTATTCTCCTCCTGTTATAACTAAATCAAGGTCTCTTGCCTCCGGCTTGATTTTTAACATATGCCCGACTCTGCTTCCAGGTTGATATATCGATTCAAGATTTTTAAACATGACTCCTTCCTGATTATCTTTAAGAGATTGTTTGTAGAATTTTTCTGTCTTTTTTTCATCAGACGTTATGATTTGTTTAGAGTGGATTATTTTGTAAGGGTGGTTTTTTATTATCTTTCGGATTATTTCACTTCTTTTTTTGAAAGGCTCGTTAAGAAGGGATTTCCCCTGATAATATAAGATATCGAAGACGTTTATTTCGACAGGGAGTTTTTTCCTGACATCATCTATGTTATATTTTCTTCTTATTCTTTGACTTATGTCCTGGAACGGTTTGTATTCTCCGGTTTTTTTATCAAATCCGACTGCCTCAGAATCAAGTATGAATGATTCCCCTTTTACATATTTGTTAATGTAATCAATTACTTCAGGGAATTGTTTTGTAACGTTTTCAAGCTTTCTTGTAAATAGGATTATTTCATCACCTTTTTTATGAATCAGAAGTCTGAATCCGTCGTATTTGTATTCCACGGCGCAGGGCTTCCCGACGGCTTTAAACGCATCCTCAATAGATTTTGCTTTTTGGGCAAGCATTACTTTTATTGGTTTCCCAACTTCAAGATGCAGTTTATCAAGTTCTTTTAGTTTTTTCTTTTTGACAACATCAAAAACTGCTGCAATATCATTTGTCTTGTCAATTGCTTCCTGTATTTTCTTAACAGCATCTTTTTTCGAGTCAAAGAACGCGGCCGCCATTGAGTCTCTTATTGTGCTTTCTTTTATCCCAATTCTTAAATCTCCTATTAATGTTCTGGTAAGGTAAAGGGCTTCGACCGGCGAGGCTGATGTAAGGAGTTCGTTTATGAGAGCAATCTTTTTGTTTACACTCCCTTTCCCTTCAAGTTCGGGGAGTTTTCTAAGATTTTCAATGACTTTTTTTATTGTAAGGTCTTGTCTGTGAAGAGTCGATTGTGATTTTTTTGATGTAAGAACTTGCGCAACTTTTCCTATGTCTCCGATTTCCTTCCATTCGTTGATAACTTTATCTTCTTTGGTTCCTGTTGATTTTGAAATTGATTTAATTGCTAATTGATTACTTATCCCTATTCTTTTTTCGTCGTATTCAGGATAGATATCTCCTAACATAAGGTAGAGTGCGTCTCTGTCTGTCTTAGGAATTTCCTTTAGGAATTTAGAGAGAATTCTTATTTTTTCAAGTCTTTTTGTTGTTCCGGACGCTTCTTCATAAAACTCGGCAAGTTTTTTGTATTTCATTTTTTAATTATTATGTTCCCGGGAATTTTTTCAAAACGCTTCGTGCTCTCTCAAAAGATGAAAAGTTCCTTCTTTTTGAAAAATCAATCTTTACTATTCCGTAGATTACTATGCATATGTAAAGTGATTGAAATATTATAAAGATAATGTCTTTTATAAGGATGCTGTATGTTAGAAGACAGACGCCTCCCAGGAGAAACATTATATATGTTTTTTCTCTGCTAAATCTTTTCTTAGTGATTATAAATACGGTTCCGGTAATTTTTAGGAGAATTCCTATAATTCCCACTGCTTTTACAAATATCATCTTTATTTTTTGACCTCGTTTTTAGTGATATTATAAATTATAATGAGTATGTAAAATAACTGGAGGGTTATAAAAATCATGTCTTTTATGTAAATGCTATAAATTGCAAGGAGAATTCCTCCAATTAAAAGGAAAGGGTATATTATATTTCTTTTAGCTTTTTTTCCTTTTGAGATAAGAAATGTTCCAATAATTATAGATATTAATCCAAGCGCCCCTATTATTTGAAAAACCATTTTTCCTCTTTTATTAGGATTGGAAAAAAGAGTTTTTAAGATTGTTTATTTCCCTCTTCTTTTGTTTGCTCTTAGACTCGGTCTTGTTTTTGATTCAGGACTTTTATTTCTTAAACCTCTGGATTTTTTTCCTGAGCTCGTTAGTCCGCGGAAAGCTTTTTTTCTGTTTCCTGATTTAACTGACCTGTTCAGAGTTTTGTCCTTTTTTATCTCGGGTCTTTCAGGGTCTACAAGAATTATTTCGTAAAAATAATAAATTCCGTCTTTTCCAATCAGGTATGAGTTTATGACTTCAAGGTTTGTGAATTTTCTTGCGACTCTTTGTTCTGCTATTTGTTTGTAATTCATCCTCAAATTTTTTCGAGTGTGAAGTCTCTTACTTCTTCTCCCTTTGTTTGGCCTTTGTCTTTTATGCCCGCCTCTTTTAATTCTTGCTCTAACGACAACAAATCCCTTCTTGTCTTTATATCCAAGCGCTCTCGCTCTGTCAATTCTTAATGGCTTTTCAACTTTCTCAAGCACCGGAGATTTTCTCCACTCGACCATTCTTTCTCTGAGGACTTTCTTCTCTGGTTTTTTCCAGGCTTCCCTTAAATAATGATATAATCCTTTGACCATGTTTTATTGAGAAAAAGTTGGTTTAAAAGCTCTTTGGTCTTCTAAATAAATTACGGGTAGATTTGATGAGCCTGCACGGATTTGGGCCCTGGAACTGAAGTTCCGAACCTCGTCCGCCTTTCTTATAGAAATCCGAACGAAACCGCAAGCGCTTCAAATCCCATGAGCCTGCACGGATTTGAACCGTGGACTTCCACCTTATCAGAGTGGCACTCTACCTGGCTGAGTTACAGGCTCCCTTCGTTAGCCCTCACTACTGATTCGCCCACGCGTGGTCAAACCAGAGTTACAGGCTCTTTGATAAAAAATAAGGACTACTAGGTTTTATAAGTTTTGTTAATTTGCGGAGAAGTCTTAATTTATTCTGCGTCAAGCTCAAGAGTTAATTTCTTTTTTGAGAAGTTATATCTTTTTATTGGGAGGTTTATAGGAATGATTTTATTGAAGACCTTGCCTTTTCCAAGCGCTTTAATTTCAATACTCTTCTCTAGTTGAGAGATTGAGATGTCATCTGCTGATTTTACTCCGGGCATATTTATCTCATAGATTACTTTATCAGAGAATCTCCTTATGTTTGTTTTTGGCTCTTCTTTTGGAAGCCCGGCAAATTTTTTAGAGTTTGAAGAGGGTAATTGAATAGGCTTAACTGTTTCTTCCATTTTCTCTTCGTTTTTCTTAAAATTAGGCATATTTCCGAATGAAGCGACTTTTATCATAGGAGGTTTACCCTCAGAAGTGTGGATACTTATACTGATTCCGCCCTTTCTTATTTTAGATTTGTTGTTTTTGTCCTGAGTTTTTTTAGGTCTTTCTAATTCTTCTAGTTCCCTTACCTGATTGTTCAGACTTTTTAGAAGCGTGTTGAATAAAGAACCCAGTCCTGAAGGGAGCATCATGTTTTCGCTATTTTCTGGAGAGTCATCTTTTCCGAGAAGCCCCCAGTTCTCACTATCTTCTTCAAAGAATTCTTTTGTTGGTGCTCTGCAGTATGGACAGAAATTATAACTGTTGCTAATCTTCTCGCTGCAATTTGGACACTTTCTTTTTCCGAACATACCAAAAAAATGCGTTCCTTGTTTAAATAATTTTCGAAGAAAATATTTTTGAAAAAACAACGATTTTTGATTAGATAATCTTCGAGTTATCAGTTAGTTAACTTTTTATATTCGTTTCAAGTCTTGGGTTTATGAAAAATAAATTTTATGTTACGACTGCAATAGATTATCCTAGCGCCGAGCCTCATATCGGGCATGCATACCAGAAGATAATAGCGGACGTTTTGGCAAGGTGGAATAAAATTAAAGGAGATGATGTCTGGTTTTTAACAGGAACAGATGAACACGGGAAAAAAATTCAGGAAGTTGCTGAGAAACAAGGAAAAGTTCCGAAGGAGCTTGTTGACGAGTTGGCGGAGAAGTTTAAGGATTCTTGGAAGATTCTTGACGTGAATTATGACCGATTCATAAGAACTACAGATAAGGATCACGAAAAGTTGGTTAAGGATGTTATAAAAAAGTGTCATGATAACGGGGATATCTATCTTGGAGAGTATGAGGGTTTGTATTGCACCGATTGTGAGGCATATTACACCGAGAAAGATTTGATTGAAGGGAAGTGCCCTTTTCACGAAAAGCCAATCAGACATATTAAAGAAGAATCGTATTTTTTTAGGTTGAGCAATTATCAGGATTTTTTGTTGGACCTTTATAAGAAACATCCTGAATTTATTCTTCCAAAAGAAAGGAGAAATGAAATCATTAATCGTGTTAAGGAAGGACTAAGAGATTTAAGTATTTCGAGGACGTCTTTTGACTGGGGAATTCGTTTTCCTTTGGATGATAAACATATTGTTTATGTCTGGTTTGATGCGCTTTTTAATTATGTTTCCGGAGCAGGAAAGAAGGGAGAGTATTGGCCTGCGAATGTCCATCTTCTTGGGAAAGACAATTCCTGGTTTCATTGCGTTTACTGGCCGGCGTTTTTGAAGTCTGCCGGCTATGAGCTTCCAAAGACAGTTTTTGTTCACGGATTCCTGACTTTTAACGGACAGAAAATCTCAAAGTCTCTTGGAAATTCAATTTCTCCAAAGGTTTTAGTTGAGAAATACAGTTCTGATGCGATAAGATATTACGTTTGCAGGAATTTTGTTTTTGGCGAGGACGGAGATTTCTCTGAGAGGGTTTTAGTCGATAGACATAATAATGAGTTGGCGAATAAACTAGGGAATTTAGTTAGCAGAGTTACCGGGCTAGCAGAGAAAATTGGTATTGAAAAATGTGAAAATAATTTGCTTAAGAAAATTGATGTGGGGAAGATAAAAAAACTTGTTGAGAATTATGAGTTTGATAAGGCGCTTAATGAGATTTTTGCGTTTGTTGATTATTGTAATGAGTATGTTCAGGAAAAAAAGCCATGGGAGAGTAAAGATAAAAAAGTTCTTTATGTGCTTTTAGATAGCATCAAGGTAATTGCGGTTTTGTTGTGGCCGTTTATTCCTTTGGCTTCGGAGAAGATTGCTAAGCAGCTTGGGTTTGAAATTGATTTAAAAGAAATTCTGAAGCCTTTGAAGAAGAAAAAAATTAAAAAGTCCGAGGTTTTGTTTGGGAAATTAGAATGGAAGGTATAAAAGAAGTTGATTTTGAGGATTGGGTAAAACTTGATTTAAGAGTTGCAGAAATCAAACAGGTTGAAGATATCGAAGGTGCAGATAAATTGTATAAGATTTCTTTAGACGTTGGTCCCGAAATTGGCGAGAGGGTTGTTTGTGCGGGGTTGAAGGAGTTCTACTCCAATGAAGATTTGAAAGGAAAGAAAATAATTTATTTCTCAAATTTGAAGCCGAGAAAGTTGAGAGGTGTTGAAAGTCAGGGGATGCTATTAGCTGCTTCGGCAATTTCAGAAGAGAGCAAGGAAAAAGAAGTTGTTTTGATTTCTCCCGAGAAAGATATTGAGAATGGTTCCGAGATAAGTTAGGATTTTATGTGAGGTCTTCTTTTTCTAATTCTTCTAATTTGCTATCAATTGACTTTAATCTACTATTTGTTAATTCTCTTCTTCTTATTAAGTTTTCTTTCTCGGCTTGATTTTTTTCTAACTTATATTCGCTGGAATTTGTTTTCTTTCCAATATCAACTAATAGAGGATGGGTTCCCCCAAATGTTATGGGAGTCTTTGGATTTGGTTGAAAGTAAGGATGTTCTTCATAAAGAGATTTTTTATCATCAAAATATTCAATTGAATTAGGTCCAATAACTGCAAAACGGTGCCCAGAAGATAGAATTTCTGATTTGTTTTCTCTATAATTTCTTTCCCGTTCTTGAATTGTAGGAAGGTGAACCATAAGTGAATAAATTAAATTCTTTATTTAAAGATAACTATACTCAAGCATTATATTATTTTTTATTTAGTTTGATGTTAGTTAAGCCCTCAGACCTAATTTTCTTAGAAGTCTTTCAAGCATTTTTTCTCTGTCTTTGTTAGAATCATAATCTACTTCAAGAATTTTTGCTGCGACTTCTTTGTATGCTCTTGATGCGTTGCTTTTTGGGCTTAGATGGACAACTGCATTTTTTATTTTTATAGATTCCTTAACTGCGTTGTCTTCGGGAATCATTCCCAAAACAGGGACTTCAAGTATTTCTTTAACAACTTCAGGAGTTAATTCTATATTGTCTTTTCGGACTCTTGTTACAACAATTCCTTTCACAGGTATTTTCATTTCTTCGGCAACTTTTATCGCCTTTAGAGCGTCGGTTATTGCAGGCATTTCAGGGTTTGTAACAATTATTAGTTCGTCTGCAGTTTCTATCGAATGGGTAGCTTCGTCACCAAGTCCGGCAGCACAATCAATTATTATGTGCTCTGAATGTTTCCTCAATTCCTTCCCTAATTTCTTAAGCTTCTCGGATTTTGTTTTTCTTAATTCTTTTATAGATAAAGATGAAGGGATGATCTTTATTCCTGATTCATGTTCATATATTGCTTCAAAGAGTTCGGCCTTACCTCTTAAGACATGGTTTAAATTGATAGGAACTTCCGGGGCGTTTAGATGGACACCTATATTTGGCGTAGTCAGGTTTCCGTCGACAACCAATACATCTTTTCCAAAATGCTTCATTGCTACAGCCAGATTAATTGCCGTAGTGGTTTTTCCTACACCCCCTTTTCCAGATGTAATAACAATTATTTTACCCATTTTAGTTTCTTAAATAATCAAGATTTAAATTTCTTAATCAAGATAGAAGAAATTGCTTAGTTGTGCTTATAAACTTTTCTAACTTCTCTGCATAAATTTTGAGTTGTTCTAGATTTATATTTACTTCTTCTCCTCGATAAAATACCTTTAAATTTACATTCTTTCTAAATTCTCCAATTCTCTCCTTTCTTAAATCCTCTATCTTTCTGAACATTTCGTACATTTCAATAACTTCGAGAAAATTCTTGTCTTTTTTGAAGAGCTGTTTTATTGTGTCTATTTTACCAACAGGATTCTCGGGAATTGAAGAAATCTTTTTCTTTTTTTTAGCGTGATTTAATATCTCATCTGTGCCTGTTTCTATCATTTTTCTCCATCTTAAGATTAGGTTTAGAATAACATCGCAGGTTTTTGTATACTTCAGGCTGACATAAAGGAGATGGTCTGCACTGATTTTTTCTTGAATTATTTCTTCCATTATTTGGATTTTACCTCTGGCTTTATCTTAGAAGTAAAGATTACTAAGATTAAGGGCTTTTTATATTTTTTCTCTTTTTCCAGAAAAGATTTTAAGGGTAGTCTTTACCATATTTTTCTTTTATCTTCTTTAGGATGTTTTTTGCCAGGATTAAGAATTCTTTTGTCTTTTCCAGCGTCAGTGTTTTTGGTTTTAATCCGTTTGATAAAATAACCACTTTATCATCTTTTACAAATTCAAATGGGCTGTCATTATGTTTTTTTATAATGTCAAATAATTCAAGAATATTGTTTATTTCATCTTCTCGGATATTATATCTCTGAGCGCACCTCTCGGTAAATGTCCTGAGATTTGATTTGGGGTCTTTATATAGTTTAATCCTTTTATGTATATACTCGTACTGGAGGATTGATGTGATGCAAAGTGAAACTGCGTTTTTTATTTCCTGGAGAATCTTTAGGAGAAGTCTTTTATCCTTTATTAGAGGGAATGTTATGTAAACCATATGGTCTGTATTCCTCAATGTTCCTTCTGCCTTAGATATATTCTCCAGAAACTTGTCCATGTCTACATAAAGGGTTTAGAATTAAAATAGTTGTTGGTGGCTAAAAATATAGTTTATTCACTTAGTTTCATGATTGCTTCTGCAAGGTCTCCGTCAGATTCTTCAAGAGCCTTTTTTGCTTCTTCTTTGCCTGAGTCTGTTTTCTCGGCAACTGTTTTAATATCATCTTCCGAGAATTTTTCTCCTGCCTCTTCTTTTATATCTCCGGAGATCTGGAAATTTTCTTGTCCTTGCATTGAAATCTTTTGTACAGAGGGATTCTCAATTATTGTTTTATTTCCGTCTGTTTTCTCAATTATAACTCTGTTTGCCTGGATTTCTTCCTGGTTCATTCCGAGTTGCTTCATCATTGCCTGCATTTTTTTGGGATTCATACCGCCCATTCCTGGTAACATATTTTAGAAAAAGTTTAAGGGTTTTTATTGTTTTCTGTTTAGGATTGTAATGATTAGAATATAAATTCAAGAAGAACTCTGAAAACCACAACAAGGATTACAAATACAACTATGTGGGTTGGTTTGAGCATAAATTTACTTTTAAATTCTTCATCAAACCTCATCAACCCTCCAAATCCGCCGGGCATCTGAATTCTATTATCTTTTGCCATTTTTACAGTTTAGATAGATTCAAATAGTTTTTAAAAGTTATTGTGTATAGTCTTTTTATGAAATTGAAGGAAATAAAAAACTGGAATAATAATGTTGAGAGAGAAATAACTGAGAGGTGGAAAAAATCAGAACAATTTAAATTTGATTCTAAATCAAAGAAAAAGATTTATTCTATAGATACCCCTCCTCCTTATGTTAATTCTCCGGTTCATATTGGTCAGGCAGTAACTTATTGTTATATGGATTTTTTTGCAAGGTATAAAAGAATGAAGGGGTTTGATGTTATTTTCCCTCTTGGCCTTGATAGGAACGGGCTTCCTATTGAGATGGCTGCTGAAAAAAAGTTTAAGATATCTCCTTTTAAGGAAGGAAGGGATAAGTTTATTGATGCATGTAAAAAGTTGCTTGAGGAGACATCTACAGAAACTCAGGATACTTTCTCCCGGCTTGGGATCTCATTTACTTCATATAAGGAAGGAAGTCATTTTGGAGCCATTTACAAAACAGATTCTCCAGAATATCGCAGTGTTACTCAGGCGACGTTTATCGAATTATTTAAGAGGGGGTTGGTCTATGAAGATACGAGGATAAATAATTGGGATTCTAAACTCCAAACAACTCTTGCAGATTCCGAAATTGATTATAAAGAAGTAGAGAGTAATTTTAATTTTATCAAATGGAGGGTGAAAGAGACTGGGGAGGAGATTATTATTGGAACGACCAGGCCTGAATTGATTTGCACTTGTGGCATGGTTATTTTTAATCCTGAGGATAAAAGATATAAACATCTTGAAGGTAAGACTGCAATAAGTCCTTTATTCAATGAGGAAGTTCCGATTAAGGCTCATTCTCTTGCTCAGGCTGATAAGGGAACGGGATTGGCGATGATGTGTTCTGCAGGAGATTTAACAGACATACAATTTTTTAGGGAGATGGGTTTGATTCCCCGTATTGCTATAAATAAGGATGGGACTATGAATGAAAAGTCGGGTTTTTTAGAAGGATTAAAAATCAAAGAAGCAAGGAGAAAGATTATTGAGAGATTAGATGAGAAAAAATTGATTACTGAACAGAAAAGGATAGTCCATAGCACACCTGTATCAGAAAGAAGCGGGGTAGAAATTGAATTTATTGAAATGCCCGAGTATTATTTAAAACAGGTTGAATTTAAATCAAAAATTAAAGAGATTTCTAAAAAGATTAATTTTTATCCTAAAAGTGCAAAAAAACTCCTAGATGGATGGATTGATTCTGTTAGCATTGATTGGCCTATTTCTCGGAGAAGATATTATGCAACGCCCGTGCCAATCTGGTATTCTGAAGTTGAAGGGGAAAAAGTTTATGCATTAGGTGAATCTGGGAAGTATTATGAACCTTGGAAGGAAAGACCTAACCCTAATTTTGAGGTCTGGAAAAAAGGCAGGAAAGTTGGGTTGGTTAAAGATTTTAAGGTGGAGTGGAAAGGAGAAGAGAGAGTTTTTGATACTTGGATGGATTCTTCAATTTCCGAACTGGTTTTATTAAGATATAATAATGACAAGGATTTTTTTAAAAGAGCATACCCTTGTAGTTTAAGACCTCAGGGAAAAGAGATAATTCGTACGTGGTTATACTATACTTTATTGAGAGGTTATTTGGAAACTGGAAAGCCGGCATTTAAGGATGTCTGGATTAATCAACATATTGTTGATTCAAAAGGATATAAGATGTCTAAATCAAAAGGCAACATTGTTGATCCTCAAAAATTATTGGATTCATATGGGGGAGAAGCAATTCGTTTTTGGGCTGCTACAGAAGGCGATTTGGCTCAAGGCGATTTGAGATGTTCTGAGGAGAGAATTAAAGGAGAGATAAAAACTTTAAATAAGTTATTGAACCTTTCCAAATTTGTCCTTCTATTTGAAAAACCATCAAAGAAACCAGGGCTAACAGATTTAGATAAACTTTTTGTAGATTATATTGAAGAACTGACAGATTTTTGTGAAGAGAATTATTCTAATTATAACTTTTATGATCCTGCACTAAGGTTGAGGAGATTTTTATGGGATAAATTTGCGTCCAATTATGTTGAGTTAGTTAAGGCCAGAGCCTATAACCAGGAAGGAACTTTTTCGGATAACGAGTCTAGTTCTGCTAAATGGACATTACATTGTTTACTTGAGAGGGTTTTAATGTTGCTTTACCCGATTATTCCTCAGGTCACAACGACAATTGCTTCAGAAATGGATTTAGATTTGCTTAATGAAAAATTCCCTAAGGCTAAGATAGGTCTTTCAGAACTAATCAATGTTCAGAGAGTGATGGATTTTAATTCTGAGATCTGGAAGAAGAAAAAGGAAAAAGGAATCTCGTTGAGAAATGAAATCTCTGGAATTAAAATTCCTAAGATTCTTGAGCCTTTTGAGAGGGATTTAAAAGCAACTCATAAGTTAATCTAATATGACAAAACTAACAAAATCAGAATTGAAAGAGACTCTTGAAGAGCTTGAAAGCTATAGGGGAAGACAGACGGAGTTGATTACGGTTTATATTCCTGCAGGGTATGATGTTAATTCTGTTCAGAGGCAACTTGAGGCGGAGAGGTCTACTGCTAAGAATATTAAGTCTGCAGCGACGAGAAAAAATGTTGTTGATGCGTTGGATAAACTTGTTAGAGAGCTTAAGACACTGAAGAAAACACCTGAGAATGGTCTGGCTATTTTTTCGGGAGATATTTCTAAATCGGAAGGTCAGCAGGATTTGCAGATTTGGGCGTTTGAACCTCCTACTCCGTTGAAGAGCAGGCTTTATCGTTGTGATAAGGAGTTTGTTCTTGGTCCGCTGGAAGAAATGCTGGAAGTTGCTGAAGTTTTTGGCTTGGCTGTTATGGACAGAAAAGAAGCAACCATAGGGGTTCTTGAAGGGAAGAGAATAGATGTTTTGCAAAAGATGTCTTCAGGGATTCCTTCGAAAGTTCGGGCAGGAGGTCAGAGTTCTCAAAGATTCCATAGAATTACTGAGGGACTTACAAGAGATTTTTATAAAAGGATTGCGGAGGAGATGAAGAAATCGTTTTTTGAAATGCCTAAACTTAAAGGGATAATTGTTGGAGGACCGGTTCCTACGAAGGATGAATTTTTGGACGGGGATTTTCTTGCGACACGACTTAAAGAAAAAGTTATAGGAAGAATTGATATAGGAGATACTTCTGAATCAGGGCTTGATGAACTTGTCGGGAAGTCTCAGGATTTGTTGGCTAATCATGAAAGAACACTTGAGAGAAAAGAAATTGAAAAGTTTTTACAGAGACTTGGCGAAGACCCTAAGAAAACTTTCCTTGGAGAAGAAAATGTTAAAAGAGCTTTAAAGATGGGGGCGGTTGAAACTTTGTTTTTGTCGGGAAAACTTGAAAAGTCTCTCATTAAAGAGCTCACTAAAATGGCGGAGGATGTTGGCTCGGAAGTAAAAATTATATCAATAGAGATTACAGAAGGTGAGCAGTTTTTGAATATGGGTGGAATTGGAGCGATTCTTAGATTTGAGGTTTAATATTGTTTGTTTAAGTGTTGATAAATAGACTCAATTTTCATTTAATTTTTGGGGTTCTTAGTCCTTCGGATGATTTGTCGGCTTCGGCGAGAATTATTTGAATTCTTTTGCGACTTTTTCGCCTTTTTTTGTTCTCTTGTAAATTCTTCCTGTTCTATCCTCAGGATTTACAACTTCAACTAATTTTTTATCTTTCAATTCTGACAAAGCACGAGAAACAAGATTAAAATAAGTATTGCTGTTGCTTTTGTAAATCTTCACAACTAATTCAGAGGGCATCATAGGTTTATCTAAATTCATAAAAATTTCTTTACGATTTTTCCCTCTTTTTATGAAACCTATTGCTTTTAGCAATTCCATAGCAATCTATAAGCAATTTGGCTTAAGAAACAAATTCAACAATCTATTAGCAAATTGTGAGCGAAAAAAGAAAGGTTTTTAAAGGATTTATCATACTTTATTTTATTATGGCAAAAGAAAATCATACATACCAAATTATTTCTGTGATACTTTTAATCGCAGTTATCGCTTTTGCGGGATTATATTTTACTAAATCTGTGCCATCTCAAGAAATAAATGAGCAAACTTGTTCAGATTACATTAATGAATGTCCCGAAATTCCAGAAGAAAAAGCTTTGATGTTTGGAGTTTTGAATTCTTGGGGAGAAAATTTTTATGACTCCAGTAAAAATCTTTTTACTGTGGAAATTTATAACTTTGGGAATGTAGAAGCGAGAAATGTAGAAGTAATCTGCGATGTTACTGTGGGAGATGAAGATGGATATGAAGTATCAGATATTCCTGTATCAACAGTTACAAAAAGGATTGGGAATGTAGCATCAACATCTTACAAATATGTAGAACTTGAAAACGATATAAATAAGCAGAAAGAAGGGAATTATCCTCTTGCAAGTTGCCGTATAAGTTATTGTGAAAACTGTGAAATTCTATCCGACAGAATTCCAGACTTAGAATAAAATGTTTTTTATATTTGGATGGGGACACAGAAATGTTAAAAATTTCGGTTCAACTCTTGTTCAAAAATGCCCTATTTGTTCTCACACCTCCCATTATTCTCTTGTAAGAACAAGAGATTGGGCAACCTTATTTTTTATTCCAATCTTTTCGTATGAAACAAAGTATTATTTGGAGTGTCCTGTTTGTAAAAATGCTTTTGAATTAGAGAATGAGGATAATATAGAAAAATTAAAAGAAATTGCAGAGCTTATAGAAAGGTTTGATAATAAAGAAGTAACAAAGAAAGAATTAAACAAACAATACAAAATATTGGTAAAAGGGTTGGAAAAAGAAGAAAAGGGGGAAGACACGAGCGATGACTAAAGAAATTGTTTATTGTCCTTATTGTAAGAAAAATGTTGTCTTAGCTAGAAGTAATTGGGGGTGGTTTAGAATATTTTTATATGGATTACATATTTATCCACTCTATAAAAGGAAAGACAAATGTTCAATCTGTGGTAAGAAAATTAAAGATTAATTTTTAAAAAATACTTAAACTCAAAGAACTCCTTAAAATTATGGGAATTGAGAATATAATTGATGAAGACAAATCAAGATTTTTGGTAACTCTTTATTATTTGGTTATGTTTATTGGTTCTATGTTAATAATTACATATTTTTACAAAGTTTTTGCCTGGTGGTTAACTTTAATATTTTTTATTTTGGGCATTTTTCACTTTTATTTTTTAATACAATTACTACAACAACTAAAAATAAAATATCAAATTAAAGATAATCTTTTAGCCCAAAACAGAACAAATTTAGAATTACAAAATTTGAAATTAGCAAAAGAATTAGATTATAAGATTAACGAAGAAGAATTAACAAATTCTTTAAGAAGATTAATTGGCAAGAAAGCAATTTTTCCCAAAGAAAGAGAAGAAAAATTAAAGGATGAATACAAAGATTTTAAAGAAAGAAGAAAGGAACAAAAAAAGAAAAAAGAAGATTAATTCTATTTAGATGCTTTATCAATTATAGCTCCAACTAAAGCACCAATTAAAACTCCAACAATTCCAATACCTCCAATAGCACCTAAATCTCCGAATTGTATCAATCCCTAGATTGCTCCAACAACTCCGCCAATCCAACCTAAAATTTCTCTGTATTCCATTTTATGAACCTCCTTGTAAAGATAATAATGTTTGAAGTTTTATAAATGTCGATGTTCTTCTTTTAGAAAAAGAACCGAAATAAGAACCCCTCATTTCTTTTTAGAAGTTTCATCTCGCGCCCTCTGGGTCGTCCAATTGCATTGTTCAGAATCATCAATCTTATTCAATGTCTGATTTAGAAATCGAAACCTCTGAATCTCCGCTTACCTCAATCCTTTCTACGATTCCGTTGAGTTTAAAGTCGCCTCTTGAAGAAAACAGGTTTCCTTTAAAATTTCCAATCAGGACTCTTTCATCTCGTGGGAGAATTACGTTTTTTCCGTTTTCTATATTGATAAGTCCGGTGGCTTCATAGTCAAGTTTTTTGATGTGAATCTCCGAGATGTTTAATATACCATAAGATATTTCTTTGGAAGATATCTGTGATTTACCTTCTCTGGATGAGATTGAAGCGCCGTTGATTATTACTTTTCTTGCATCTCCTTCTAAGATATGGATTCTATTTTCATTAAAAGAAATTTCTCCGTCATAATCTTCTAAGAATATTGAATCTCCAGAAGAAATCTCAAATAAACTATCTCCAGAAGAAATCACTGAATCGTTTAAAACCCGTAGTTCAATTTTTGAGAATTCCCCTTTGAAGGAAGGATTATCCGGGAGATTTAATCTTATATCAACTTTCATCGAGTTTTCAGGGTCTGGTTCTCCTGAGCTTATTATTTGCCCTGTAAGGGAGATTCCTCCAAGAGTGCCTGAAAAAAAGGAGGTGTATACTAAAAATCCCAGAACGAGAACGAATACGGTCACAACCGAGATTTTTCTCCAGTCGCGTTTTTTGTGATATTTACCATTTATTGGTTCGATTTTATCCATTTTATTGGAGTTTTAGTTTAGTTTATACGCTCATCCTTTTATGTGACTCACTTAACCTATTCTCTAAGATTTTTAAGAGTTTGGAAGGGTTAGGAATATTTCTCAAATCTATGGCTGAGCCGTCTGAGTATCTATGTACCTCGATGTTTCCGTAGTTTAATAATCTTTGCCAGCCGTTTTGCTTTAATATTAGATCACTAATTGTGGGGATAAAGATTCTTGTCATATCCCTTGAAACATAGCCAAAAGTGTGGACGACGTATCCCGGAGTAAGCTCGTATGAATGGAATAATCTGTGTACCTCTGCGAATTTAATTCCGAGAATAACAAAAACTATTACTCCAATTAGTGCGGTCCTGTTTAAAGGAAGGTCGTTTATTTTAATATAAACTATAAATCCCAGGAGAATTAATATCATAACATAAACAGGAAGATAAACTTTTCTTGAGTTTCTTATTTTTATAATTTCTTCCTCACCTTTATCCTCCTTTTTTTCTTCAACCATCATACATTATATATTTTATTTCTTATAAAGATTATGTTGTTTGCTTTAGGAGATACCAATTTCCATTTTAAGGTTATGTGGATACAAGTTCAATATTTATTGATGGCTTGGCAAAGTGAATAGATAATATTATAAGGAATTATTCTTTTTAGTTTGTGATGGATCTGAGCCTAGTTATTCCAACATATAATGAAAAAGAAAATATCCAAATACTTTTACGGAGAATTTTCAACGAATTTAAGAAAAACAAAATCAATGGAGAGGTTATAGTTGTTGATGATAATTCTCCTGATGGAACCGGAGAGATTCTGGATAAACTGAAGAAGAAACAAAAAAATCTTAAGGTGATTCACCGTGAGGGGAAGCTGGGGCTTTCTTCTGCTGTTTTGGACGGGTGGAGAATTGCCGAGGGGAAGGTTTTAGGAGTTATGGATGCGGATTTGAGTCATCCTCCGGAAAAAATAAAAGAACTTTTCTTGCCGATAAAAGAAGGAGAGTGTGATTTTTCGGTCGGGAGCAGATATATCAAAGGAGGCAGGATAAAAGGATGGGGGATTTTAAGGAAAGTTATGTCAAAGACCGCGACACTTTTGTCAAGAATTTATACAAAAGTTAAAGATCCTATGACTGGTTTTTTTATGATTCGGAAAGAAGTGATAAAAAAAGTTAGTTTGAATCCAAAAGGGTTTAAGATTTTACTTGAGATAATTATTAAGGGAAAATACAGAAATATAAAAGAAATTCCTATAACTTTTGTTGACAGGCAGAAGGGAAAAAGTAAGGCGGGAACAAAAGAGATTTTTTATTATTTACAGAATCTTGTTGGCTATCTTCCTCATAGAAGGAATGTTCTGGGGGAGTTTTTTAAGTTTGCCTTGGTCGGGATAAGCGGAATTTTTGTTAATTTGGTTGTGCTTTACTACTTAACAGAATATATAGGGTTTTGGTATATGGTCTCGGCAGTTTTCGCTTTTATTCTTGCAACAACAACTAACTTTTTATTAAATAAAATCTGGACTTTCAAAGAAAAGATAAGATTAGAAATCGGAAGGAAATATTTGCAGTTTGGATTGGTTAGTGTATCTGCGCTGGCAATAAATCTGGTCTTCCTTTATTTATTTACGGAATTGCTCGGAATTTATTATCTGGTTTCTCAGGTACTGGCAATTGGGATTGCTTTTTTTGTGAACTTTATAGGAAATAAAATCTGGACGTTTTAATTCGTTCAAAACCTTTAAAATCCTAAAGAACATTCTCTTTTCATGATTTCGAGAGGGACGATGGAAGATATTGATAAGGAAAAAGAAGAGGGTGCAATAAAGTTAATCGAAGCGGTTCTGTTTGTTTCGGGCAGGTTTCTTGATATGAAAGACCTTGTTTCTTTGTCTGATTTGAATCCGATTATGATAAGAGAGATTATTGAGAAGTTGGAAAAGAAATACGGGAGAGATGATACTGCGATTCAGATTGTTAGTAAGGGTAAAGAACAGGGAAGAGAAATATGGAAAATGGATGTTAAGCCGGAATATTCTTATCTTGTTAACAGGCTTGCTTCAGGGAACAGTGAGTTTTCAAAGGCTGAGCAGGAGACGCTCGCGATAATTGCTTACAAACAGCCGATAAAACAGTCTGTTGTTATTAAAATAAGAGGGAACAAGGCGTACGACCATGTTAAGAAATTTAGTGAGTTGGGACTTATCCAGAAGAAGAAAACAGGACACACCCACGAGCTAAGTTTGAGTGAAGAGTTCCATGATTACTTTAGGGTTTCTGATGGGGATTCTGAAGGACAGGAAAAGATGTTAAAAGATGATGAGGAGGAAAAATGACACTAGCTTTTATTGATTATGTTTTTTCAGTTAAGGGATTCTTAAGTTAGAAAGTATTAAATAATGAAAAAATCCAGTATTTAGATAGGTAGGTTACTATGGAATTCATAACTGTTTTAATGTATATTGCAATATATTTTGGACTTTTTACTACTGCTTATTATCTTCTCTCTTTTGTTGGTCAGAAAAGGTCTGTTGAAAGAGTCTCTGAGAAGAAGCTTCCCAGCGTTACTATACTGATTCCTGCACATAACGAAGAGGATAATATAAAAAAAACTGTTGAATCTGCGCTCGAACTTGATTATCCTAAAGATAGATTTGAGATAATTATTCTTGAAAATGGAAGCAAGGATAAGACGTACGAGATAGCTAAGGAAATGGAAGGGAGGCATGTTAGAGCAATTAGTTTAAAGGAAGGAGGAAAGGCGAACGCTCTTAATTATGGAACCAAGCTTGCTAAGGGCGAGATTATAATAACTATGGATGCAGACACGTATGCTGAAAAAGATGCCTTAAAAAATATGATTTATCGTTTTACTGATGATGAGGTTGTTGGTGTTGCTTCTTCTATGGTTATTCATAATCCTAAAGGGTTTTGGCAGAGAATACAGAAAATAGAGTATCTAATAGGCGTTTATCTGAGGAAGGCATTCAAAAACATGGACGCAATCCATATCACTCCTGGGGCGTTCTCTGCTTATAAAAAATCTTTTTTAATCAAGCACGGAGGATTTGATGTAGGGAACATAACAGAAGACCTGGAATTGAGTCTCAGGATACAATATTTAAATCTCGTGACAGAGTGTGCTGATGATGCCGTTGTCTATACAAAGGCGCCCGATACTTTTAGGGATCTTTTGATTCAGAGAAGAAGATGGTATGCTGGTCTTTCTAAAAATTTGTGGAAGTATAAAGGATTGTTCTCTAAAAAATATGGTGAGCTAGGTCTTATTGTCCTTCCTGTTGCAGTTATGACTGTTCTTTTTTCAATAATAATAACTTCATGGCTTACAGTCACTACTTTAATTAATTTAAAAAATCAGATAGACTTATTGTTTAGTGTTAATTTTGATGTATTTTCTTTATCTGCCATAAATAAGTTTGTTTTTGAGAGATTTTTTATAATGTTCTTTTCAAATCCTCTTTCATGGTTTACTCTGATTCTTCTTCTGAGCATCATTTTTTATTTATATTTTGCTAAAGGCAGAGTTAAAAAATATTCAAGTACAGTGGTAAGTTTCACACTTTTTACAGTATTTTTTGGTATGCTGTTTGCGTTTTGGTGGATAGTTTCTCTTTTTTACGCCATTTTTGTTAAGAAGATATCATGGTAAAGTATAAAAATGCATTCCGACTTCTTTGAAAATGCCAAACAGAGATGTTCCATTACTTAGGGTATTGTTAGCTTTTTTGATTGCTACTTTTTTACTTATCACAGGATTTTTGATAGGATATGGAGTGTCTTTTTATCAATATCAGGATGTTGCTCTTCAACAGGAAAGTATAAGATATGACCTTTTGAGCATTGATTTACAAGGGCAGATGGTAGATTCCTGCGAAAGGGTTATTCTTTCAGGGATTTCTTCTGAATTGGATGAAATGGGAAGTCGCATAGGCATTCTTGAAGAACGTCTTGGAAAAAATCATGAGAATGTTCTTGATCAAAAAGGTAGATATACACTTCTTGAGGTTCAGCACTTCTTAAACATTAAGGAATATAACAAAGAGTGTGGAGAAAATATTAATACTATCTTGTTCTTTTATTCAAATAGTGATGACTTTAAAGAAGGGGCTGGTAGGATAGGATTTATATTGAGCAATATCAAGAGAAAAGATATTTCCAACATAATGGTTTATTCTTTTGATTATAATCTTGATACTCAAATGATAAAAGTCCTAAAAGAGATTTATGGAATCACCTCTCCTAACACCATCGTGATTAATGAGGAACATAATATTGTTGAAGTTGGATCTGCAGATGATGTTGAAAAGCATTTGGTTTAAGAGGATTAAAATCTAGTAATTTTACATCTAATAGCAATTGTAATTGATAAGCCCATCCCAAGACGTGCGCTTTCAATAGATTTATAAAATAGTAAGAATTATTTATTTTATGGACAAGAAAAATATTGTCATTGTAATTCTGTCGCTTGCTATCTTGGTAGGAATATTTAGTTTTTATCTTTATGACCAAGAAAAAACAATAAAAGATTTTGATGTAGTCTATTATTCTGAACATTCTTCCAGTGGTGGCGATAGAATTTTAAATATTACCTATTCTGTTAGGGATGGAACAATTACTTCATGTGAAGGAAGCTATTTTTTCTCAGGAACGGATGGGGATAGAACCGAACCCTGTGATCTAACAAAACTAAAAAATCAAGAATCTCCTTTTGTTGTTCAGAATTTAATCACAGAATATTCTAAGGGAGAAAAAATGAGCGACGAAGTAATTGATGGTCCTTCAAGATATAGTTGGCAAATAATTCTTAAGTGAGCGCGCGCCTTTTCAATCTCCTTAACACTGGAAGCAATCGTTACTTCTCCGATTTTCTTTGAAAATCTCGACTTTTTGATAAATTAAAAAATTATTTAACAGTGAATGTTTTTACATCGAAACCACAAATTTTTAAACAAAAAAGATTAATCTGAATAATGGAGTTGCTCGAGAGACTATCTAAGGAAAAGGTGATTGTTGGAGCAATGTTTTTGGTTGTTCTTTTACTTTTATTACACCTATTTTTCATACACCAAGGAGGATTATTATTATGGGATGAACCAGTTTACCTTGCTAACTCTAAAGATATTTTAAGCACTTCTTTTTTCACAGAAGATTTTAGATTCCCTCTGCTTCCATATTTTATTGCAGGAGTCTGGTTTTTTACAGGGGAGTCTATTTTAGCAGCACAGTTATTGGTTGTCTTATTTACATTGTTAACAGTTTTTATTTTTTATAAGTTAACTAAATTCTTTTTTCCGGAAGAAAAGTACCGCCTCCTAGCAACATTTCTATTCGCTTTTTCTTATCCAATAATCTTTTGGGGGTTTAGGATTTATGCAGATATTCCTGCAGTGTTCTTTGCGTTACTTTCTGTTTACTTATTCTTCTTAAGTGATATCTTGGCAATAGAAAAAAGGCCTAAAATTAAGGCATTTTTATTTTTTTCAGGAGTCTTTGCGGGGCTAGCATTTTTAATGAGGTATAGTGTTATTTTAATTCCCGGGATAATAGGGATTTTTATTATATATAAAAAGCAATTCAAGAGTCTTCTTTATTTTGTTCTAGGAGGGTTTATTGCTATTTTACCTTGGCTAATTGGGAATTATCTTATTTATGGAAATATTATGGGAGGGTTACTTGCTCAGGCAAACATTATTTCAGATTATACTTTTTACCAAAGTCCATTAATATTGTTAAAATCTATGTTGGAGATGTTTTCTTTTTCTTTAATATTCTTAATTGGGTTTTTTTTATTAATTGTAAGAGAAGGAAAGAGAAATCATAATATTTGGATAATTTTGACTATCTTCTTAACCAATTTATTCTATCATTTGTTTTTTGTAAACTTGAAATTGGCTCGATATGTGCTTGTTCTCCTTCCTTTCATTGTTTTAATGATTGTCCTTGGTTTTAAGGAAATAATTGAGCTGGAAAAATATAAGAAGAATAATGTTATCTCAGGCATCTTTTTAGCTCTTCTTATCATACCTATTATTTTTTCAGGAATATTTACAATTATGGAGATAAATTCATATAATTTATGTACAAAAAATGGTGCCATAATGAATTCGGTTGAATATATTGTTGAAAACACTATGGAGGGAGATCGCATTATTTCTAATTCGTGGATTCATTATGGATATTATGGAAATTTAAGGGCAGGTTCCATTTGGACAGATGATATTGATTTTCTTATCAATAATCTTGATCCAAAATATTTTATTATTATAAAATATGAAGATTTAGAAATTTCCAAGGAAGTTTTTGATGAATCTCAATTACTTAATTTAGAAAAAGAATTTATCGATGAATGTGGTAAGGAAGTTTATATTTACAAAAATAATCTTTATTCTCAATAGTAGCTTGTAGAATTATCTCATGTCTTTGTATTATTTTCAAAATAAGAATCAATGGTTCCTTTAAGAGATGTCAAACGATTAGAAATATCTTTAAATAATGCTCTGCTTGGATTTGGATGGTAGTTGAGTTTTTGTATTCCCTGATTAATGCATTGATTCTTATTATAAAAGAGCTTGGTTATGTTGGAATTTTTATTGGAATGGCTATTGAGAGTTCTTTTTTTCCCTTTCCAAGCGAGGCTATTTTGGTTCCTGCAGGAGTTTTGGTTGCTCAGGGAGAGATGAGTTTTTTGGCTGTTTTTGTTGCTGGCCTGGTGGGGAGTCTTGTTGGTGCGTGGATAAATTATTTTATAGCTTTGTTTTTAGGCAGAACTGCGGTTGAGATTTTGGTTGATAAATACGGGAGATTTCTTTTCATAAATAAAGATAAACTTAGAAGAACGGATGTTTATTTTGAAAAACATGGAGAGATAACGACTTTTATTGGGCGACTTATCCCTGGAGTGAGACAGCTTATCTCTATCCCTGCCGGATTTGGAAGAATGAATTTTTGGAAGTTCTCTTTTTATACTGCTCTGGGTGCCGGAATTTGGACGGCTATGTTGATTTTAGTAGGGTATTTCTTCGGAAGTGAATTTAGTAGTGAGGCAAAGTTATTTGTTTTTCTATTGGTAAGTATTGCTATTTTGTTTGCTGTTATTGTTTACATTTATAGAAAATATTCTTCTAAGAGGCGGAGAGACATGTAATGAAAATGAATCTGTTTTTACCACACAAATCTTAAAAAATGCTTTTGGCGTTAGGTTTTTATGGATTATGACAAGTGTTCCGTTTGTGGCGTTTCGGGAAGTGAGGTAAGGCTTTTAGACGCGGTTTCATTTAAAGAGAAGGGCGTTGTTAAGGTGTGTGATTCTTGTGCAAGAAAAGAAGGAATCCCTGTTTTGAGGAGGCCGACTACGTTTCAGCTTAAAGAATCTGAAAAGGAGCATAGGATTTACAGGCGTCCGGCGAGTAAAGAATCAGGTTCTGGAAAGTCGGGATCCTATTGGGAAAAGGACAGAAAAGATAAGGAGTTGAAAGATATTGTTGAGAAAAATTATGAAGGAAGGATTTCCCAGAGTTCTGGAAAAAGTCCTAAAGAAGAACCAAGAAAAGATCTTGTGGATAATTTCCATTGGGTTATTATGAGGGCGAGGAGAGCGAAAAAGATGACTCCCGAGCAGCTTGCAAAAGAGATTTCTGAATCGGTTTCTGCAATTAAAATGGCGGAGAGAGGGGTTCTTCCTGAGGATGATTACAGGATTATTGGGAAGATTGAAAGTTTTCTAGGAATTAAAATTGTTAAAGATGAAGCCAGAGGAAAAATGCCAGGGGTTGGAGAAGCTGGTAAGGAAAAACGGGCGGCCAGGGTGATAAAGTTTGACCCTGAGATGATGAAGAATTTGACTATTGACGACCTGAAAAGAATGAAGGAAGCGAAAGAGGGAAAAAAGAAATCAGGAAAGGTTGCAGAGGATGAAGAAGATTTAGATAAAGATTCTGAGGAAGATTTTAAGGAAGTGTTTGGTGAAAGCGAGTCAGAAGAGGAAAGTGAAAAATAGGTCTTGTTTAATTAGTTCCGCCCTCCCGGTCCATGTTAACCATGAATCCGTGTTTGTTTTTTATTTGATGTGTTGGTTGTTTCGGTAATCTGCGAGCGGAGCGAGCAGTATATTTCTGTTTAATGAGTTGGAGTAAAAATCTACTTTCTGAACAAAGCCCACAAAAATAGCAATCTTTTTAAATCAAATTGGTTCTTAGTTATTATGGAAATCAAAGTTTTAAAGAGTTCAAAGGACGAGTTGGAATTTCACGTTGATAATGTTACTATTGCGGAACTTTTGAGGGTTTTCTTGAACAAGGATTCAAGCGTTAGTTTTGCTGCCTGGAAAAGAGAGCACCCTTCCGAGAAACCAATAGTTAATGTTAAGACTAAAGGCAAGACTCCAAAGAAGGCGATAAAAGACGCGATTGCTTCAAGTATTAAGGAGCTTGAAAAGACGGATAAAGATTTTTCTGGAATGAAGTAGATTATCTTCTACAATAATCCTTATTAATGACTGTTTTTGAGTGTGATTATGAAGACTACTATAGGACTTATAAATATTAAAGATGGAAAGATTCTCCTAGTTAAAAAAAGGGAAACCTGGATTTTGCCTGGAGGAAAGCCCGAGGATTCTGATATGTCGGATAAAGAGACTTTGTTAAGAGAGTTTGAAGAGGAGCTTCCAGGAACGAAAATCTCTATAGGGGATTTTTATAAGTCTTTTTTTGGTAAAACTCCTCATTCTAAAACAGAATTGGAGTTAAGATCTTATTTTGGAGATGTTAAAAATTTAGGGAAATCCTCGGCTGAGATAAGTGGAGTTTGTTATGAGAGCGATTTTGTAAATTGCAATCTTTCTGAAAATGCTAAAAAAGCTATCAGTTCATTGAAAGAGGATGGTTATTTGTAAAATGTCAGACAATAAAATATCTGCGGGAAGTTTTGATTTGAATAAATGGCTTTACGGAGGATACGAAAAAAGTGTGATAAGTATGATTGCGGGCCCTCCGGCTTCAGGAAAGACGAACTTTGTTCTTCTGGCTGCGTGCGGTCAGGCTAAGAGAGATAGCAAGGTTATTTTTATAGATACTGAAGGAGGATTTAGCTCTGAAAGGGTTAAACAAATAGTTGGAGATGGTCATGAAAAAATTCTTGAGAATATTCTTTTATTGAATCCGACGAACTTTGACGAGCAGAAAAAGATTTTTGCGAATCTTCTTAACAGAGTTAAAAAAGAAAATGTTGGGATGATTGTTGTTGACGGGATGGCGATGCTTTACCGACTTGAACTCGGAGACGCTCAGAAATCTAGAGATGATAGTAAGGTCAGAGAAATTAACAGAGAGGTTGCTAAACAAATGAGAATTCTTTCGGAAATTTCTAGAAAAGAGAATCTTCCTGTTATGATAACAAACCAGGTTTATCACGGGTTTTTGTCCGAGGAGGAATGGAAAAAAGGAGTGAAGCCTGAATCGAATATAGTCGGAGGGGATTTGTTTAAGTATTGGAGTAAAACAATAATTGAATTGAAGAACGATTCAGGGAAAAGAAAAGCGATTCTTCTTAAGCATAGGAGTCTGCCGGTGAAGGAAATGAGTTTTGAGATAAGGAACGAGGGCGTATTTCGTAAAGGATGGTTGTAAGAAATATGCCACTAATTCGCCCAAGTGTGGTCAAATTAAGGAGTTTTTAGGAAAGGTTGGATATAACACTAGAGTAGATAAAAACTTTTTAATCTTCATTTCTTGGGTTGGGAATGCAGAAGGGTGTTGGAAACGGAGAGATTAAGAGTCTTGATGAAATTTGTGAAAGTTTTGATATTGTTTTACTTGATACCTGTGCTTTGATCAGTTACTTGGACTCAAATGGAAATTATTCTGGATTGAAAGGAAAGATAGAAACCCATAACACTCAAACAGACTCCATAGTATTTTTTAGAAAAAACCTTAAGCGTTATAGAGAGCTATGCTCAACAAAGGAGATTCTTAATGAGTTAAGGCCTGGGAATGATGAGAATTCTAGGGAACCAAGAGGTTTAGTTGGGAGAGGTTATTCTAATGGAGTTCCTGAAAAAGAAAGAGAACTTTACGGAAGATTTTTATCTAGTCAAAAAGAAGCCCGAAAGTTAACCTCTCTTCTTAAAAAACAAAAAAGGATTATGGGTATTAAAGAGAATGAAAAGGGATTTCATGAGGAGATGTATCGTAGGAATTTGGATTTGATGTCTGACAACGGGTTGAGTTTTCCGGATTATGACTTATTGATTAAAGGAGGTATTTTGAGTTTTTTTAGAGGAAAAACTGCTTTAATCTCAAACGATAGTGGAATCATTAACTCTTACCGAAGACTTATCTTTAGAGAGGAGTTTATTAATTCTGATATTTATGCTTCATTCAAAAGAAAGAAGAAAGAATTCTTCTCTCTAATCTAGCCTGTTTTATTTTATATAATTGATTCTAAGCAACTCCTGAGTAATTCTTAAAGAATATAAATCAAAACTTCTTTTTTCTATCATGAAAGACATAAGGTTTGAAGTGATTAAGAAAATAGCAGATGTGAATTTTAAGTATAAAAATCTGGACAGGGTTTCCGAGCTTGATACGAATTCGCCTCCGAGTGTTTTTGTTGGCTCGGGTTTGAAATATCCTAATGTTAATGTCGGGATTTTAAGTCCTCTTGAAAAAGATAAGAGTGCGTGGATTTATGATGACATGAAGTATTGGGCGAAGAATAATTTTAGGATAAGGGATGTTATGAGTCTTAGAGATAGCCTTCTTAATTCAAGGTTTAAGTCAAACGTTAAAAGTGCGGCTTCTTCATCAGATAAAAACAGGTTTTTGGGAATAGCAAAGGAAATCGCGTTGGCTTCAAAGCCGGTTGATATGGAGATTGAGCTTAGGCATAAGATTGGTCCAGGGACTAAGAAAGACAGGATTTTATCTCATCAGGGGATGGCTGCTCCTTTGAAAAATGCGAGGGTTGTTGGGAATGTGAAAGTTGAGAGGAAACTTGACAAAGTTGTTAATGATGATTTAAAGGCTTCTGAAGGTGTTGAGTATCTTTATAAAAATAAATTTGATGAGTATACTTTGAGTAAGATTTTGAGTGTGGGGGTTCTTGGTCTCAAAAAGGATAAGAAGCTCGTTCCTACTCGCTGGTCGATTACGGCGACTGATGATATGATTGGGAAGAACCTTGCTGAAAAGATTAGAGGATATCGGTGGATTGAAAATTATGAATTGTTTTTCGGAGAGTTTATGGGAAATGCATATTTGATAATGTTGTTTCCTAATGTTTGGAGTTATGAGCTTTTTGAGCTTTATTTGCCAGGGAGTTCTTGGAATCAGAGTAAAGAGATAAAGGCCGCGACGGACTACGAGGGTTTTTCGGGAAGGAAGAGTTATGCTTCGAATACTTCCGGAGGGTATTACGCGACGAGGCTCCCAATTCTTAAGTATCTTGAAAAAGAAAAGAAGCAGGCTTCTGTTATTGCGATAAGGCTCGAGCTTCCGAGTTATTGGGCATCTCTTGGCGTTTGGGTCGTTCGTGAATCTGTTCGAAAGGCACTTAACAACAGGAAACTTGAGTTTAATGAAATGTCGGAAGTTATTGAAAGCGCAAAGAAAATCGGGATGATAAAGTTTGGTTTTGACACAGGAAAGATCGTTAAGAAAAGCAGGCTTCTTGAACAGATGAAAACCCAAATGACGCTTGGGAAGTGGTTTTAGAAAGATTTAAATACTACTGTATATCACTATGTTATATAATGATATAAAATGAAAAATGACAAAAATACAAATAAATTTATCAGAAATGGAAGATAGGGTAGTAGAGGTTTACAAATTGGTAAATAATCTAAAAACTAAAGAAGAAGCAATTAAACAGATGATTAGATACTTTGAAGTAGATGTTAAACCTAAGAAACTAAAAGAAAAGGATTATTTTGGTAAATATTAAAATGGTACTAGAAACAATAACAATCATATGGTTTGTAATTATTACAATAGTAATAATTTTGCTAATTTCTTTAACCAAGGGCTGGATTATTATCTATAATAAATTCCAATACTGGATTAATAGGGCAAGTAGAAAGTTTGCTGATATAGATGTAGTAATGCAACAAAGAGTGGATATGATTAGCGCATTAGCCCAGATTGTAAAGAAATATGACATCCATGAATATAAAACTCTCAAGGAAGTTATTGAAGCAAGAAGTCGCTGGAGTAAAGATACAGACATTAATAAAAAAGTTAAAGATGTTGAAGCTATAGAAAATAATTTCTTTAAATTACAGGCAGTTTTTGAAAAATATCCAAAGTTAAAGGCGGAGGCACTACATAAAAGTTTCATGGGCAAAGGAAATCTTTCAAGAGTTGAGTCAAGACTAAGAAAAACAAGATTAGCTTATAACAGGGTTGCTCAAAGTTATAATCAAAGGATTAAAACTTTCCCTAAAAATATAGTTGCCTTTTTCCACGGATTTAAGCAAGTACCTTATGTAAGTTTACCAAATCAAGAAAATTATAATCCAAGAGAAATTTTTGAGGATTAAAATAGGATGACAATTTATGATATTTTTGGTATTCTAATGTGGATGATTATCCTCTTGTCATTAATTTTAGTTACTCTTCCAATATATAACGCATTTAAATATAGTAAAGGTAATGGAAGAAAGATATCTGGTGAAGTTCTAAGAGATATTGGAATTGCTTTAATGATTGGGGGCGCTTTCAAATTTGGTCTTTTAGAGTTAGCTTTTTATGTAGTAATTTTGTTGGGAATGTTATTTATTATCTGGGGTGTGATAATGAAAGAGGATGAAAAATGACACATTATTTAATAGAATTTAGATTTCAAGGAAAATCTAAAAGGGATTTAAAAAAATTAATTTATGAGGTTGATAAAAAATTTAGATTGGGAAATGCTAAATTAAAAAGACCTGTCCCGCATATTACAATTGTAGCTCCTTTTTCTACATCTAATCAAAAAAGACTAGTGAAAGATTTTAAGCAAGTCTGTGAAAATCACCCATTAATTAGATTTAATATTTCTGGTTTTGGGAGTTTTAGTAAAACAAGAGTGGTTTATAGAGAAATAAAACCTAGTAAGGAATTAATTGGTTTTAGGAGAGATTTAATTAATAAATTGAAATCATATTGTATTTTAAGTTCAACAGATGTTCGTTCTTTTCTAGGACTTTTTAAGATGATAAGAGAATATCATCCTCATGCCACTATAGCTATGAAGTTAGAAAAAAATAAGTTTGAAAAGATTAAGAAATATATGGACAGAAAAAGAGAATCTAATTTAAGATATACTCTTGCTAGAGTAACTTTAATTAAGAACAAGAGAATATTATATGAATATGATTTTTTGCTTAAAAGGTTGTTAAATAGACGAGAAGCAAAAAGTAAAAGGCTGTATACTAAAACAATAAATTTACTAAAAAATGACTAGGATAAGAAGAAAAGGGGTAGCTATTGTAGAATCAGAAAAAGGAATCTTGGTAGTTGCTGGAGGGAGAAAGCTTTTTGCTCTTCCAGGTGGCGGAGCTGACGGAAAAGAAACAAGAAAGAAAGCCGCCATAAGAGAGTTGAGAGAAGAAACAGGGCTTAAAACAAAAAATGCAAAATATCTTTTTAGTTATAAAGGAAGAAAGTGGAAAGACCATAAAGGAAAATATGTTATAAATCATGCTAAGGTTTTCCTGATTAAAACCTACGGGCATTTAAGACCAAGGAAAGAAGTCAAATATGTTACTTGGTATAATTCTAATAGCAAAGTAAGAATCTCTAAAAGTACAAGAAGTTTAATTGAGAGATATTTAAGGATGAAAGATTAAATATTATTCTCTATTCTTCCACCTCTTCAGCTTTCCTCCGATTATATTCCTCAATCCGCTTCTTGTTTGTTGGGCAATCTCTGTTAAAGCAGAATTCCCACGGCCGGCGTCCTTTGCTCAGCCTCATGACTTTTGGGAATCCGCATTCTTCGCAGATTTTGTCCGTTTTCTTTATTAGTCCGTTTGGTGGCAGGGAGTAGGTGTTTTTGCAGTCAGGGTACGCGTCGCAGGCAACAAAATATCTCCTCGTTTTTTTGGAGTACATAATTCCAAGACTTCCCTTCTTACAGACAGGACAAATATTAAGTTTGTTTTCTTCTTTTTGCTGTTCTCTTAGCTTGTCGTTCGCTTTTGAGATTTCTTCGCCTATTGTTTCTTGTTTTTTGTCGAACTGATTTGAGATTTCGGTTATGGTTTCTTTTGCTTTGCTGATAACATTATTCTTTTTTTCGTCGCTGTTCTTTCCTGATTCCCGTATAGATTCCATCTGGTTTTCAAATTCTCTTGTCAACTTTTCGTCAATTATTATAGGGGAGTGCTTTTCAAGAGTATCAATTAAGGACATTCCTAACGGAGTTGGTTTGATGCTTTGGTCTTTTATGTATCCTCTATTATAGAGAGTTTCAAGGATATTGGATCTTGTTGCCTTTGTTCCGAGATTTCTTTTCTCAAGTTCCGAGACGAGTGATGCCGGAGTGAATCTTTTTGGAGGCTGTGTTTCTTTTTCTTCGTTTCTTGAGTCCTTAACTTTCACCTCTCCATTTACATCAGGAATTTCTTCTTCCTTAACTTTTTGAGGGTAGAACTGAAGCCAGGATTTGTTTTTTATTTCTGAGCCTTTTTTGTAGAAGCCGAGGTCGTCAACTTTTACTGTTATTTTTTTGTCTTCAATCACCGCGTTTTCCATGAAAAGGCATAGGAACCTTCTTGCAACTAAATCATAAATCTTTTTTTCGTCATCAGACAGGGATTGTAGGTTTTCTGTTTCGCCTGTAGGGTATATTGAAGGGTGCGCAGGGTCGGATTTTTCTCCTTCAACAGGTTTTTCTCTTTTGATGAATTTTTCCGCTCTGTACGATTTTGCGATTTTGCTTAAAATGGATCTGTAGTTTATTGAAGGAGGGAGTTTCTGGCTTGATGTCCTTGGATATGAAATTAACCCGTTAAGATAAAGGCTTTGAGCGAGCTGGAGAGTCTTTGATGGGTTTATTCCAAAAAGCCTGTAAGATTCTGTTTGGAGTGTTGTAAGGTTGAAAGGGATTTTTGGAGGGATTTCTTTTTCTTTCTTTTTTGTTTCTGCTTGCCCTGTTTTTCCTATTAGGTTTTCAAATTTTTTTAGCTCCGATTTATCAAAAATGTCTTTGTTGTGAATAAGTTCTATCTCTGGTTCTTCAAGTGTTATGAAGATTTGCCAATAGGGTTTTGGTTTGAATTTTTGGACTTCTTTTTCTTTTTTGACTATGAGATTTAATGCGGGACCCTGGACTCTTCCTATAGACATTAACTTAAATTTTCCTACAGATTTTAATGATTTCATTAGTGCTCTTGAAAGATTTATTCCGTAAAACCAGTCAAGAAAATGCCTTGTCTCTCCTGCAATTGCCTGGCCCCAATCAATGCTCTTTAATTTTGATTCATATGAGTCATTAAGTTCTTTTTCTGTCAGTGTTGAGAATTTCATTCTGTTGGCGTCTTTTTGCCCTGCTGCGAAACGGATTATATTGAGTCCTATAACCTCTCCTTCTATATCATAGTCTGTCGCTATTGTGACTGCCCCGGCGTTTCGTGCAAGTTTTGTCATGACGTCCAGGTATTTTTTACTGAAATCGTTTTTTCTTACATAATGGTTTGGAACCCATAATAAATCAAAAACAGGCCCGCTTACTCTTGGTTTTTCCTGTTTTAATGTGAAGAGGTGTCCGACGGCGCACGCGACGATTATTCCTTCCTGTTTTCCGGGCCGGTCAATTTCATAATAAGAAACTCCGTTGATAACTCTTTTTGTGGATTTTCCGAGGGCGTTTGCAATTTTTACTGCTGCCTGAGGTTTCTCCGTTACGATAAGTTCGTAACCATCTTTCTTTAGTTTTATTTTTGGAATCTTAAATTCTGTTGCTCTTTTTGTCGCCCTTTTCTTTGTAGCTTTTTTCCTAGTTGTCTTTTTGGTTTTTCTTGCAGTTTTCTTTTTTATTGCTCTTTTTGTCTTGAGAGTCTTTTTTCTAGGTTTTTTAGCTTCAATATTTATTAAAGGACTCAGTGGACTAAACTTTTTTTCTACAGAATATTTTATGTTCCCAGGGTCTGCTGGAAAAAATTCTTCTGCAATTTTTAGCTCTCTTGGTTTTTGAGGTCTTTTTGGCATTTTATAATATAATTAATATCTTTTATATTTTTATTGAAATTGGTTTATTTTTAAGGTTATATCTTTGACCTAAACTTTTTGTAAATTGGTCTTCCACCTACAAATATTGCCATAATTAATACTATGATTCCTATTCCTCTGTAAATTGTTGCAGAGATTAATTGTCCTTGTAAAACAGATGTGGAAAATAAATTGGAGATTATTAGGCCTAGGCTAGGGTAGATGAAGAGTTCGTCAGGGGTTGGGAATAAAATGTAGATTGCCAGACTAAGAAGCAGGATGGATATCGCGGCCGTTTTTTTGTTTGGCATTTTGATTAACATTATAAGAGAGTAAGAATTGATTATAAATCTTAGTAATTTTAAGAACAAAAATCCTGTCTAGATTGGTGTTACTATTACAAAATTAATAAATGTAAAGATTTAAAAAGACTTATTTAATATGTATATTACGAAACATAGTTTCAAAAGACATTAAAAACAACCTACTAAGAAAATACATAATCTAATAAAATGAAAGCAAATATAAAATTTCCAAACATTCGTAAAACACAGAGGTTTTCCAAATGAAAGCAAATCATAGATTTTTAAACATTCGTAAAATACGGAGATTTTCCAAATGAAAGATAATTTTGACATCTTTTTTAGGAGAAAGCCGGCGTTGATGCTGGTTTCTTTGAAGAAGAATACGAGGATGAGGTATGGTAGTATTTTGGCTAAAGAGATTGATTGTACTTATAGCCATGCGGTGAAGATTTTGCAGACCCTTGAGGATTTGAAACTGGTTGACTTTGAAAAAAAGGGGCGGATAAAAATTATAAAGTTGACCAAGAAAGGGAAAGAAGCTGCGGATGCAATTGAGAATATTCAGAAGCTGATAAAGTGATTTTAGTTTGATACTGCCCCGAATTGATTTTTTATTTGTTGATGTGTTGTTTTAGAAAAATTTATAATTTGTAACTTTTATTATATATTATTGTTGTTAAATGGATTCAGAAACTTCATCTAAAAAAAGGGGTGTTGCATAAAGAGCTTGGTGTGCCCTTGGATAAAAAGATTAAAGTTACGCGGACTATTGAGAGGAAGGCAATTTTGGCAAGGAATCTGAAAAATTTGAAGAAGTAGTTTTATTCTTTATTTTAATAAGAAAGACAGACGACGTGATCCGGTATACTGAGTTGGTCTTTTCCACAAAGTCCTCTTCCAGAGCAACATCTCTGAATTCCTTCCTCACAGCTTTCGTTTTCTTCAATGTAAATTGTTTCGCCTGAAGAGACACAGTCATTTTCTTTTCTGTCTAATTGTCCGTCGATATATCCACAACTTTCAAGAATTTCTTCTTCGCTTAAAGGCTCTTCTTCTAATTCATTTAGTGAGAGGCATTGCTCTTTATTTTTGTTTATTTTTTCTAGCTGTTGAGCGTACTCTTCAGATTCAGGGACTATCCTGAATAGTTTGGATTGCATTTCTTTGCAGGCTTCAACGCATTCTTCGAGAGTTTGTGTTTCGTCGCTTTTTTCAAATAGGCTGAAGTTCCCTGTGATATTTCCTATAAGATAAGTAGAGCCTAATACCATAATTATTGCAGATATTATCAGGATAGATGTTTGTTTTTTTGTTAGCATTTTTATGGTTCCGGAGAGTTCACCAGGTTCACTCTTGATCGTCCAAGCTTGGCCGACCAAGGGATTTGAATGAGCACCATCTGCGGGTTCCTCACGCCTACTACATCCCAAATCCCCTTATGGCCCCGGAGGGATTTGAACCCTCGACACCTGGATATCTCCTGAGAAGCGCTGTATTAGTTTCTTTGAGCGCAGAACTTTCTTTTCTAAAGAAAGTTATTCATAAGAGTCCAGTGCTCTGACCAGGCTGAGCTACGGAGCCTTCACTTTGTTCAGTCTCCCTCTACAAAACCGTCCATGCGTGGCCGGCTTAGAGCTACGGAGCCTCGTTTCAATCGTCTCCTCGCTACGTTTCCCGACGTTACTTGGGAAAGAGCTACGGAGCCAAATTTCTTTGAAATTTGTCACTGCACCGTCCAAGCTTGGTCGGCACAGAGACTTAGCTGATTAAGATTTTTTGTGTTTAAAAAATCTTCTTATTATATCTTTATGAGTGAATGCTATGTTTAATTTTTCAATTTCTTTTTTGCTGAAAAATCCTGAATCTACTACCTCAAAATTGAATCTTTCTTTTCCTGAAACTTTAACAGAAAAGACCAGAACTATGTTATTTATTTTAAGTCTTGGAATAATCTCGTCTTGGTAGAATAAGAATTTTAATTTTTTAGATTTTAGATTTGTTTCTTCATTTATTTCTCTTTTTAGGGATTCCTCTGCTTTTTCGCCCGCTTTCATGTGCCCTCCGGGCAAACACCATTTCCCTCCTTCTGGAAGAATCTTACTTCGTTTTGTCAGAAAAATTTTATTGTCTTTTTCAATTATTCCTGCGACGGTTGATTTTACTTTTTTTTCTTTGAGCGATTTTAGTAGTGCCCTCATCGTAAAATAAAATTAGAACAAGTTAAAAACCTATTGATAGTCTCTCCAGGTGTTTGCGCATTTTGTGCATTTGAAGAATTTTGTTTCTGTTTCGTCTGCCGCGCGTGTTTGCATTGTCCAGAAATAAGCTTTTTTATTGTTGCATTTAGGACATTTTTCCTCTATTACGGGATGGACTTCAGAGTCTTTTTCAGAAACGACATTAATTCTCTTTTTCTCCCCAATTTTTTCAGAGGTTTTTAGCTTGACCTTAGTTTTTGAAGAATAATTGCACCTGGGACATCCGTCTCTCTTTGTTTTTTGGACAAGGACTGCACCACATTTAGGACAAAATTCCATTTTTTAGTTATATTTCCTACATAACTTTGTTTAAAAAGCTTCCGTTGTATTCGGGTTTGTTTAATTAGTATCCTATTCTTAATAAGTTCTTAGGTCCCGCCCTCCCGACCCATGTTAACCATAAATCCGCGTTTGTTTTTTATTTAATTTTTTTAGTTGTTTTGGTAATTTGCGAGCGGAGCGAGCAGTATATTTCTGTTTAATGAGTTGGAGTAAAAATCTATTTTTTGAACAAAACCGTTGTATTAACAAAGACCTCTTTGTTCGTTAGGTCTTTGCCACTCAAAGAACGCGAGTTTTATCCATCCCAGATAGGGTGCTGCTTTAAAAACAGCTTTACCGACGATTTGGTTTTCTCTTATCTCCTCTTCAAAGAATTGTACGTGTCCTACATC
Source organism: Candidatus Pacearchaeota archaeon (assembly GCA_040879785.1). Taxonomy (GTDB): domain Archaea; phylum Nanobdellota; class Nanobdellia; order Pacearchaeales; family GW2011-AR1; genus ASMP01. The sequence continues at coordinate 63,263 of JBBDJR010000006.1, read as the reverse complement.
ATCTCCCATTGTTGAAAATACCCTCCTTCCATTAGATTCTTCTATCTTGATAATTCTATGAATGATAGGGGTTTTTTGATTTGTATTAAAAACTATTATGTCTCCTACATCAAGATTATCAGTATTCGCTCCCACGATAAAGAGAATATCTCCCTTATTGAGACCTTTTTTCATTGGGAAACCATCAAAATCTGTTTTATTTATTGAGAATTCTGAGTATCTATTTGCATTTTCTTCCCACCATGAATCTGTGTCTGAGAGTAAGTTTCCGTCATGATACATGCTGCAAGATTCAACAATCGCGAGAGGCAGAGGGGTTCCGGTTAGAAATATTAAAAGAGGAAAGAATATGAATCTTATGAACACAAATATAACAATTATTGAGAATAGCCATCCTTTGAAGCTGTCGTCGTTCCAGAGCAAGTCCCAGAATTTTTTATAGTAACTTTTAATCTCTTTTTTGAGTGGCATAATGAGGTTTAGCTTTTTTTGTTTTTAAATTGTTTTATTACACATATTTTTAAATAATCTGTTTTTGTTGGGTTTTTATGGGAAAGTTTAGAGTCTCTGATTTCAATCTTATTGAATTTCCTTCTGAGAAGATTGGGTTAGAGGTTTGTGTTTCTTGCGGAGAGGGGACTAGTGTAAATAAGATAACTCATATAAGAGATAGAGATTATTATGTTGAAGGGGCTGGACAGCTTCATAAAGAGTGCTATGAGGAAATTTATGGAGGCTCGTTATTTGAAGAAAGGCAGGAATTTATGGAAAAAGTTAGGTCAATGAATAAAGGAGAATTAGTTCATTTTGTTCCTGAATTTACAAAGGTAGGAATTTCGGATTATAAAGGTGGACTAAATTAGTTTTTTAAGCACCGAAATATTTAAATAGTAGTTCTTTGTCTGTATACACGAGAGGTATATCCTCACACCTCTTTTCAACCCGGCCGTGTCTTTTGACACGGTTGCATATTAATCAATTTAAACAAAATGGCAGACTTATTTGATAATAAAATATCTTGCAGAAAGTGTGATAAGGAAATGAAGAAAGCTAAAGTAGTTAGAAAAGGATTTCTTTTGAGGGCGGTTGTTTGCCCGGGTTGTGGAGAAAAGATAATCCATCCTTCGGACGAGCAGGAATACAACAGATTTATAAATTTAAGAAACAAAGAATTTAAGGTAAAGATGAGGCTCGTTGGAAATAGTTATGCCGTTTCGATTCCCAAAGAGATTGTTTCTTTTATCCGAGAGCAGGAAAAAGTTATGGACAATATGGTAAGGCTTTGTTTTGAGGATTTCGGCAGACTTTCATTAAATTTTGGAGGAATTGACAAAGAAATGGAAAGAATAAATCAAATAAATAATCAAAGGAAATTAAGAAAATAAAATGACTAAAGAAATTCAGCTTAAGGTTGTTGAAGCTCAGCAGGATGATGCATATAAAGGAATTGCGAGAATAGACGGAGAAGTTATGAGAGACTTGGGAGTTAAAAGAGGGGATGTTATAAAGGTTAAAGGAAATAGAGAGGGTGTTGCTATTGTTGACAGGGCGTATCCTGCAGATGTTGGTGAGAATATAATTCGTGTGGATGGGATTATAAGAAGGAATGCTAAGACCGGAATCGGAGAAACGGTTACAGTTTCTAAGGCAGAAGTTAAAGAGGCTAAAAAAATAGTTATTGCTCCTACACAAAAAAATATAATGGTTCAGGCAGACCCTGCAAGTCTAAGGCGTGGTTTGTTGGGAAGGGTTGTTACAAAAGGAGATGTTGTTGTTTTAGGGGGAGTTCAGAGAAGGAAGGATCTTCTTTCGGATGAGTTTGGTTCTGAGTTTGGAGATGTTCTTGGAGATATGTTGGGGAATATGGGATTTGGTCAGACTGGAGGATTTACTCAGATAAAGTTCTTGGTTGCAAGTGCGAGCCCTAATCAGCCCGTGATAGTTACAGAAAATACGCAAGTTTCTCTTAATCCTAAAGCAGTTGAGATTACTGAAGAAAATATTCCTGAGATAAATTATGAGGATATAGGTGGATTGGGTGAGGAGATAAGGAAGATAAGAGAGATGGTTGAGATTCCAATGAAACATCCTGAGATTTTCCATAAATTGGGTGTTAGTCCTCCTAAAGGTGTTCTTCTTCACGGGCCTCCTGGAACCGGAAAAACACTTTTGGCGAAGGCAGTTGCGAACGAGTCAGAGGCTAATTTTGTTTTGCTTAATGGTCCTGAGATTATGAGTAAATTTTATGGAGAGTCTGAAAAGAAGATAAGGGATATTTTTGAAGAGGCAGAGAAGACGGCTCCGACAATTATATTTATTGACGAGATTGATGCAATAGCTCCTAAGAGAGAGGATGTCCAGGGAGAGGTCGAGAGGCGTGTTGTTTCACAGCTTCTTTCTATGATGGACGGACTTAAATCCAGAGGGAAAGTTATTGTTATCGGCGCAACAAACAGAATCAATTCTATTGACCCTGCTTTGAGGAGACCCGGCCGTTTTGACAGAGAAATAGAAATGAATGTTCCTAGTAAGGAGGGTCGCCTTGCAATACTTAAAATTCATACAAGAGGGATGCCTTTAACGAAAAATGTTAATTTGAATGAGCTTGCTTCTACAACTCACGGGTTTGTCGGGGCGGATTTGGAATCTCTTGTTAAGGAAGCTGCTATGAATGTTTTAAGGAATCTTCTCCCAAGAATAAAACTTGATGGAGATGAAGAGATACCTAGTGAAGAACTTGATAATCTGGTGATTAGCCAGAAAGATTTTATGGAGTCTCTAAAAGTTGTAAGGCCTAGCGCAATGAGAGAGGTTCTCGTCGAGACGCCTAGTTTAGGATGGAAAGAAGTCGGAGGACTTTTAAAGATTAAGCAAGAACTTCAGGAGGCTGTCGAGTGGCCTTTGAAATATCCTGATAGATTTAAGAGAATGGGGATAAGACCTTCTCGAGGGATTTTACTTTACGGGCCTCCCGGAACCGGAAAGACGTTACTGGCTAAAGCTGTTGCTAAAGAATCCGAAGCGAACTTCATCCAGGTTAAAGGACCTAGTTTATTGAGTATGTGGGTCGGGAAATCTGAGGAAGGTATGAGGAAGGTTTTTGAGAGGGCAAGGCAGGTTTCTCCATGTGTGATTTTCTTTGACGAGATTGATTCTCTTGCAGGTAAAAGAGGAGGAAGTTCAGGAGGAGCTAAAGTTACAGAACGTGTATTAAACCAGATGCTCGCAGAGATGGACGGACTTGAAGATTTGAATGATGTTCTTGTTATCGGCGCAACAAACAGACCAGACATGTTGGATCCTGCTCTCTTGCGCCCAGGGAGATTTGACAAAATTCTTTTGGTAGGGGCTCCTGAAGAGAAAGGAAGAGAACAGATTTTAGGAATCCACACTAAGAACATGCCTAAGGATATAAATCTAAAGAGCCTAGCTAAGAAAACTGAAGGATACACTGGTGCAGACCTTGAGGCTCTTGCTAGAGAGGCAGCGATGATTGCTCTTAGAGAATCAAAAGATGCGAAGGTTGTTAAGAGCAAGCATTTTGACGAAGCAATGAAGAAAGTGAAACCTAGTGTAAGCAAACCTCTTCTTGAAGTGTATAAAAAGATAGAGGATAATATGGTAAAATCTGCCGGCTCCGCTGTCCCTTCTGAAAGTGGATATCTCGGTTAGTCCGTTTCTAATACAATAATCCTTTTAAGTGGCAAGTATATCTTTGTTTTTATGGATGAAAAGAGGGAGATATATAACCAAGCAAGAAAAATAACATATAATCTTCTTGGAGAGAATAAGGGACATGTAATTCTTCTTCATCCTGTTTTGTGTTTAGCTTATGAAAATATGAGAGTTAATGGAGGCGATTTAGATTTAGCACATAGAGATGCAAATGATTTGGCAAGCAGGATTATAGATGATTTGGTTCTCGAAGAAATGGTAAAAGAAATTAAGTTTAATGATTCCTCGAAAGCTCCAATAAATCATCCTTATGGTTTTTATAGGATTTTAGACAACGTTCGCGATTAAAAAATCCGTAGGGCCCGAGCGAAACGAAGTGACCTCGAGGGTTTTTTCTGAAAGAAAAAATCGCCGAAGGCGACAGTATGACGCAGGACTTGTGTTACATTTAATAATATATAAAAATATTAATAATAAAAGATGAAAAAGAAAATAATATTTTTTGATGGTGATGGAACTCTTTGGCATCCAAAGAAAACAAGATATACAAAGCATCCTGTTTGGCTTTATAGAGATAAAAGGTTCAAAGATCACAGCAATCATTTAGTTTTAACACCGACAGCGTTAACAACATTAAGAAGATTAAAGAAAATGGGAATCTTGGCAGTTGTTCTTTCTACACATCCTCATCCGCCAAAAGAGGCAGAGGTCATAATCAATCAGAAAATTAAACACTTCAAATTAGACAAACTATTTGACGAAGTTTATGCAACTCCAGATAAAGGCATCAACAAATCTAAAGGTAGAAAGATTGTCAAAATTCTAAAAAAGAAAAAAATTCCGAAATCAAAAGCACTGATGGTGGGTGATAGTTATAAATGGGATTTTGAACCTGCAAAAAAGAATGGGATTGATGCTTTGTTAATTGAATCTGAATACGAGCCAAAGAAAACACAAGTAAAGAGAGCCATCAAAAAACTAAGTGATATTTTTACATACATTTCTTAGCAAGTCTGAGTAATATTGCACACAACTAGTTTTCTTCATAATTATTCTGTCGTCACAATCACTTTATCTTTTTCAATCAGAATTGTTTGTTCTGCCTGACTGACCTTGCTTCCAGAAATCTCTGCAAGCTGTGAGAAATGATGGAGGTTCCCGTTGTCTTCAAGTTGTTTTAATCCGAAGAGGGCTTTAGTTCCGAATTTTTTTACAATCCACCTTGAACAGAAAGGAAGAGTTTCGTATTCTTCGGTTATGAATTTGAGAACCTCTCTTGCTATGGGGCTTCTTACGCCTTTTTCTGAAATTAGTTCATAAATTCCTGAAGGTTTTCCGTCTTTGACTTTTCCGCTCCCGTTTGTTGCGAAAGGTTCAATTGCATAAAGTCCTTCATTTAATATGTCTTCTTTTCCGCCACCGACATTTGGGATTGTTATTCCTGAATGGAGTTGGTATTGCTCCATACTATGTCCTGAGAGATTTATGACTGGAGAAAATCCATTGGATTCAATTGTTTCCTGAATCTTTTTTCCGATTTGGTTTGTTGAAGTTTGTTCTTTGTTTTCTCTGACAATTTCTATTGCGTTTTCAAGCGCTTCTTTTGAGGCTTCTATCAGTTTCTTGTTTTCTTCGTTGTTTTCAAGGTCTATTGAGAAAGCGTTGTCTGCAGTCCAGCCGTCTATATGCACGCCGAAGTCAACTTTTAGTAATCCGTGCGCCTTTGTTTCGTCGTCGTGGCTCGGAGTGTAGTGTGCTGCAACATTGTCAATGCTTAGATTTACAGGGAATGCCGGCTCTCCTCCGAGTTCAAAAATCCGGGATTCAATTTTCTCTGCTATTTCAACTAAAGACATGTCTTTTTTTATTTGTGGTTTTATCCAGGCTTTTACTTCCGACGCTATTTTGCCCGCCTTGATTATCTTTTCTTTATCTTCTTTGTTCATTCTTTTATAGTCTTCTTCAGAGGAGATATCTTTTTGATTTTTATTTTGAGTCTCGTTAAGATGAGGTTTTAATCTTTCAACATTTACTCTAGCTGAATTCTCTCCCGAGCCTCTTCCGGTATTTCCTCCGTATTGTTTTTCCGTCATGGTTTTAGGAGAGGAAGGTGTTTTTTAAGTGTGTTTGTTTGGTTGTTTAATCTTGTTTAAGTTAGAATCTTCTTTAAGCCTAACTGCCTCTCACCCTCAACCTTCTACTTTTAGGAATGAAGTTTCCTATTTTTTCTTCGGACGCTTTTCCCACCCCTAGAAAATCCGGGCCGTGTTTAATTGCAAGAAATCCGCGCTTGCCTGTTTTAATTTGTAGTTCACTTCCTTCCATCCATTTTTTTGCTTGTTCCGAGTTTAGTGAAAATGTATTCTTTTTTATTTGGTCCTTAAGAAATTGTGTTCCTTCGATGCTTAGTTTAATTGCATTTTCTCCAGGGACGATTTTTGCAAAATAAATTCCCGTCCTTTCTATTATGATGTCTTCTTCAAGTTTTTTTATTCCCTTTTCATTGAAACTTCCGGTAAATAAGAAAAGCCTTTCTTTTCCTTTTTGCACAATTATTCCTTCAACCTTTTTTATCCCGAATTGTTCATTTAGTGATTTTTCAATTTCTTCTTTTTCGTGCTTGTTCAGGATTTTTAGGGGAGTGAATTTATTTGGATTATTTGTTTTGTGTTGAGGGTTCATTTTTATATTAGATTAAAGAAAATTATTTTTAATTTTGTTTTAGGACCAACTTTTGTTTTATAATATCCTGAATATGTTTCATACATTTCATCTTTTGAACTGAACTTTTCATGTCCTTGCAAATCTTTTTCTTCCAAATTATCAAACTTTTTTTCGATAACTTTTATCAATTTAGCCTTGCCAAATTCTTTTTTAGTCTCCGAAACGACAAGTGATATCTCATCCCCTTCTGAGAGATTTTTATCATCAAACAACCTCCAAGTGTTAGTTTTTTCTCCTTTTAATATCATTTTTGCTAATTTTTCTTTAAACTTTAATGTTTTCATCTTCTTTTATCCGCTTCTTTATTATTTTTTTCTTCTTTTATTTTTGTTAGGTTTGATGATGATTGTATTTTTTCTCCGAGGCCGTCAACGAGTTTTATCCCTTTTTCATTACATATTTTCCCTTCAGGGATTTCGTTGCCAAATCTGTCGCCTCCTTTAGCGAAGATTATTTCGTGTCCTTCGTATTTCTCAGCGATGGCTTTTAGAGATTCACACACGGTTCTGTCCTTGTCTATTGAAATAAAAACCTCATCAACGGGTTTTAATGTTTCGAGGATTTTCTTTTTTTCGTCTTGAGGCATGAATGCCTTGCCTTTTTTCATGATGCACTGGTTGTCATTGTTTAAGATTATAACTAACTTATCTCCGAGATTTTTTGAAAGTTCCATACACTCTATATGACCTACATGAAGAGGGTCAAAGTATCCCGAATTAATTACGATTTTCATCTTGTTATTTCTTTAGCCTCTTCTTTTTTTAATTTAGCAATGAAGAAACCTTCAGTATCGTTGTCCTGGGGGTAGATTCTGCATGAGTATTTTACATCTTCAAGATATTCTTTGTCTTTCCAACCAAGGATTCCAGGATTTGTTTTAAGTTCTGAAGGAAGAGAGAGTTTTTCAATTTTTATGTCCTTGAATTTTCTAAGGATTAGGTTAATCACTTCTTCGTTTTCTTCGGGGGAGTGGGTGCAGGTGCTGTATACGATTTCTCCGCCCGGCTTCAGGATTTCAATTGCAGATGTTAGGAGGTTTTTTTGCACTCCCGAGAGTTTTTTTACTGTGTGTATGTTCCACATTTTATGTGTCATCTTTGAGCTTCTTAGGGTTCCTTCTCCTGAGCACGGGGCATCGATAAGAATCTTATCAAATAAGAATCCCTTTTCTTTAAGTTTTTTACAGAGAAGATAGCCTTCTTTTTTTGTGATTATCATATTTGTTACTCCACACCTTTCAGTATTTGACGCAAGAATTTTTACTCTTCCAAGACTAAGTTCGTTTGCAATTAACGTCCCCGAGTTTTCCATCTTGGCTGCCGCCTGAGTTGTTTTGCTTCCTGGCGCGGCGCATAAATCAAGGACGGTTTCTTCTGGTTTTGGATTAAGAGCTATGATAGGTAGCATGCTTGAAATGTCTTGAACATAATAATAACCTAAAAGATGTTCAATTGAACGGCCGAGTTCTCCAGGCGCAATCTCGTTTTCAACAATCATTATCTCAGGATTTGATTTAAATGGCTGTTTTATCTTCCAACTTTTTTTAGTAAGCCTTTTCTTAAGTTCTTCGGGAGTCATTTTTAGTGTGTTACACCTAATAGATTTTGGAGGCTCTTTTCTAAGAATTTCTTTAAATTTCTGGAAGTCTTTTCCAAGGAGATTTTCCATTCTTTCTGCGAGAAGTGGTTTTAATTCTTGTTTTTGTTCCATAATAATTTTAGCAGAAAACGTTTTAATTAGTTTTGGATTTAATCAGATTTAAATTTACAGTTGTTGCATATTCCTGTTACATCAATCTGAAAATGGCAAATTTCTCCTTCAACTCTGTTTTTTATAAAACCTATTGTATTAACCTTTAGATGTTCTGTTTTTCCGCATTTTTCACAGGTGAAATGGCAATGGCTTTTTTCATTTTTTGAGTAGATTGTTTTTCTGTCGCAGGTGTAGGTATGAATCTCGTTATTGGTTGTTTTGTTTTTAAGAAATCTGTAAATGGTTGCAATTCCTAATTTTGAATCTTTTTTTCTAACTTTTTTCAAAATGTCTTCCGGAGTAAAGAAAGAACTGAATTTCTTAGTTTCTTCTTCTAATCGTTCTTTTTGTCGTGTGTTTCTTGATTTTTTAGGCATTTTATTATTGATAATTAGAATCAATAACATTTATAAACCTAATCTTCTCTGATTTCTGATGGTTTCGTTAAATATCTGGATTTATTCTCTAGTAAGCGTTCTGGCTGTTAGTTTTATTTCGTTTATAGGTATTTTTACTCTTTCAATAAAATATGATAAACTGAAGAAATGGCTTATTTATTTAGTTAGTTTTGCGGCGGGAGCTTTGCTTGGAGGAGCTTTTTTACATCTCTTGCCCGAATTGATTGAGGAACACGGATTTAATCTTAACGTTTCTTATATGATTCTTGGAGGAATTGTATTGTTTTTTATTTTAGAGAAAGTTATCCATTGGCATCACCATCACATGGCTGTGGGGGAGGAGCACGTTGAGCCGTTTTCAATCATGATTCTTTTTGGTGACGGTTTGCATAATTTTGTTGATGGAATGATTATTGGAGCTGCTTATTTGATTAATATTCCTGTAGGGATTGCAGCGACTCTTGCGGTAGTCTTGCACGAGATACCTCAAGAAATAGGGGACTTTGGGATTTTGCTTCACGGAGGCTTTTCTAAGTTAAAGGCATTAATGTTCAATTTCCTTTCAGCACTGACTGCATTCCTTGGACTAATATTTGCTTTAGTAATGGAGTCTTATATAGAAAATATAGAATTTTTCATTGTTCCTTTTGCAATCGGAGGGTTCTTGTATATTGCTGGTAGCGATTTGATTCCTGAGATGAATAAGCATCCAAAGCTTAAGTCTTCGTTGCTGCAGCTTGCCGCCTTCTTAATAGGAATTTTGATAATGGCTGCGTTGTTGATGTTTGAGGGGAATCACTAATTTATTTAATAGTCAAAAATCCCCGAGCTTCGTCTGCTTTTTCCCTTCAATGTGTTCTTGAGTGTTTATATTAAATAATTGGAAGATGTTTTCTACTGCGGGAAGAATCTGCCTTTCAAGATAATATTTTATGTCGTAGTTGCCGGGCTCTTCCGGAAGTTTTACCCTCTCTCTTACAAGAGCTTTTTTGTTGTCTGTTTCAGAAATATAGTATTCTATGAGATTTCCGTTTGATGCAGGGATTTCTTTTTCTTTCATTTTCCTTGCTGCTATTACGTGAGGAGATATTGCCTTATATTCTGAAAGAGGTTTTTTTAGCATGGTTTTTATTATTAGATCTTCTCTGTTGACTTCCCTTTGTTTTATTTTTTTTATGATCTTTTTTACATATTCCATAGCTCTTTTTTCGTTTCCATCTTCAAGAACTTTCTTTATTACTTCGTTTTGAACTTTTCTTGCTAAGGCACACCAGTCTCTTCTGACTGTTTCAAAACCGCGTATCTTTAGCTTGTTGTCTTTTGAGATTAATGCGTATTTCTTTTTTGCTCCGATGGTCCCTGTTCTTTTTGTTACCCAGATTCCTCTTTTGAAAAATCCTTCAAGCTCGAGCTCCATAATTCCTGGGAGTTTTGAATTAAGTTTGTTTAGAAATTCGAGTGTTTGTTTTTCTGTTTTTTCTTTCATTTGGAAGGCGATGGAGTCTGTGTCGGAATAAATTACCTCATATCCGGATTTGTTTATATTTTCTATGGCTTCTTTTATGAGTTTTTTTGCGAAGGCGGCTGTCGCCGCCGCAGCTTCTCTTTGATAATATCTTGCTCCGAAGAATCCCTGGTATCCGTATGACGCGTTTGCCAAAAGTTTAAATGCGTTGCTTCTAGCTTTTTTAATTACATCTGGTTCTTTCTTAAGCTCTTGTTTATATTTCTTCCTTTTTTCTATTATCTCTCTTAACATTTCAGGGAAAAACCCTGGCTTTTTTGTGAAGTAGACTTTTTTATCTTGTATATCTATACTATATGTGGGAGTATTTGACAGCTTTTTTTCAAGGAATGTTGACTTTGAAAGGTTGTAAGTTACTATTGTTGTTCCGTAGCTGCTCGTGAAGTCAAAAATTGAGATATTTTCATACATGCCCGGCTTTGGCTCAAACACAAATGCACCTTCGTATTTTCCTGAACTTCTTCTCTTTCCAATTTCGTCGTGTGTCGGTCTCTTTTCGGGAATTTCGTTGAATCTTTCGAGGTTATGAATTATGTAGTCTTCTACATTTGAGGACATTCCGTTTCTTGTTACATCAAAAACAGGCTCTTGCATTATTCTTGTGAACTCAAGGATGTCGGGCCACATTTTTTCAAAAAGACCGAGAACTAAAACAGAGTCGTGGAGATTGTATTCATAATATTCTTTCCAGTTGTGGTCTTTGATTTTTTCAGAGCTTTTGGGTTTGAATTCTTTTTTTGTATCTCCGAGGAATTCTTTTGAGACCTCGTTTAGTGAGAGTGTTTCTGATTGCATGTATTGTGAGTAGGCGGTCTGGATGAATCTTATTAAGTCGATATGTACAATTCCTGAAATTTTTCCTGTGAAATTTATTCCTTTTCCCCCTCTTAACATTTTTGGCTGGCTGTCGTCAAGACCGAGGCTGAGCCGAACATTAAGTTTGTTTGCTCTGGCTCTTAAATACGGAAGGTCAAACCCATCGGAGAAATATCCTATTAAAAAATCAGGAGAGAATTCTCTTACGTTTTCCACAAATTTCTCAATAAGCTCTGCTTCGTCTTTTACATATTCAACATAGTCTGGCTTTTTTCCAGAGGTTTTTTTCCAGGTTAAAACTTTTTTGAAACTTTTTGAAACAAGCGAAAGCATGACAATTTCTCCCTCTCCTATTTTTATGTCGTCCGTTTCAATATCATATGCGAGCACTTTTGGATTGAATTTTTTATCATCTGTTTTTTTGGCTGAATGCAGGACAATGCATTTTTCGACGTCAAGATTTTCTATTCCCTGAAATTCTCCTCCGGCAATTTCCCCCTCAATTTCATACCAATTGAAAGGGATTATCTTTTTTTCAATTATGTAATGTGTTATGAAACCAAGGTCGTAGCCTCTTCTTTTCTCTATTTCAGGAAAGTCCAGTTCGTTCGCGATGTCATGGAGGTCCTTGTAATTTGTAGCGTAGATTTTTAGTGATTTGACTTTTTTCCCGAGAAAATTTTTATCATGGACTTCAACTTTTTCTACTTTCGTTTTTCTCCCTTTAATATCTAATTTTATTTTTTCAATTTTTTTTACGAGCGGGTTTATCCTTTCTTTTTTTGTGTCTTCTTTAAGAATTGCCCATAAATAGATGTCGCACGAGTCGAGGATGCAGGTTCTTTTTCCTTCATTGTCTCTTCCAATTATTTTTATGTAATTCTTTCCGTTGAAATCAAAGTAATCGTATTCTACTGGAATAAAACTCGTCTTAATCATTTTGTTAAAAAGAATAAGAGTTATTTAAGTTTAATGAAGAGAAAACTTTCTTTATAGGCGTGACCGTAATATTTATATACTCTTTAATAGTAGTTACATTATGAAAGAGCTAAGTAATGGGCTTGTTATTGTTGGCGATAATAACTTTCCTTCAAGAGAGGCTGCAGAAGATGTAGGGTATTCTTTGCCTGTTTCGGGTTTAGAAGAGTCTGTTGTTGATGAGAAAAGTCCAAAAAAAGAAGATATTGATTCTAGCGAGATTGTGGATAAAAAAGGAGAAGTAAAAGAGAGATACCTTGGTCTTAGAAAGTATACTCCTAAGGAAATTCAATCTTCTAAATATAATCTGAATCTTTTGAGAGGAGAATTTTCAAGATTAGAAAAGAGTGGTTATGATCCTGGAGTAGGGGACATAAAGAATAAAGATAGATATTATTTATGGAATCAATTTATCAAAAGTCTTAAGAATATCAATGTTCTGTAATGGATAAATATTTATATTTCTTTTACGGTGTTTTTAGATGGGATTGAACATAAGGGAGATTATTCCTAAGAAGGATTTGGAGATTTCTGACCTGAAAGGCGAGACTGTTTGTGTAGATGCCTATAATATGCTTTATCAGTTTCTTTCTACGATAAGACAGCAGGACGGGACTCCGCTTATGAATAATAAAAAGCGTGTGACTTCTCACTTGTCAGGAATTTTTTACAGGAATGTTAACCTTTTGTCTGAAGGAATTAAATTGATTTATGTTTTTGATGGCGAGGCGCCGGGTTTGAAAGGAAAGACGCATTATATAAGAAAAGAAGGGCGGGAAATTTCTAAGGAAAAGTATGATGAGGCTAAAGGAAAGGAAGATGTTGAAGGCATGAAGCGTTATAGTTCCCAGATGATAAGACTTGATGATGAGATGATTCGTGAGAGTAAGGAGTTGCTTGAGGCGATGGGAGTTTCTGTTGTCCAGGCTCCGGGCGAAGGGGAGGCCGAGGCGGCTTACTTAAACAAGATTAACAGAGATATTTATGCGACGGTGAGCCAAGATTATGACAGCCTTCTTTTTGGAGCTCCCGTGTTGATAAGGAATCTTGGTCTTGCAAGAAGAAGGAAAACTTACTCTGGATGGGTTGAGATAAATCCTGAAATGATTGATCTTCATAAAGTTTTGAATTATTTGGAGATAAATCTTGACCAGTTGATTTGTCTTGGGATTCTTGTCGGGACGGATTATAATCCTAAAGGAGTTTCCGGAATTGGACAGAAAAAGGCGCTGGACATTGTAAGGAAATACAAACAGCCGGTTTTGATTTTTAAGAGTGTTGAGGAGAGGATTAGTTCTCTTCCCGAGGCGGACAGGTTTGACTGGAGAGAGGTTTTTGAGTTGTTTCATAAGCCGAACGTTAAAAATTTTGAAATGGAGTTTCCAAAAATGGATGAAGATAAGGTTAAGGAGATTTTAGTTGAAAAGCATGACTTCTCAGAGGACAGAGTTGAAAAGCAGTTGGATAAGCTGCGTGAAATGGAGAAAAAGAAAAAGCAGAAGGATTTGAGAGGGTGGTTTGGGTAGTTGGTTTTAGTTGTTTCTGAAAGTTATTTATAAATCTTTCTGTTTTGTTGTAATTTTATAATATTAATTAAGCTCTACTATGATCTCTTCTTAATCTTCTTAGTTCTTTTATAAGTTCCTTTCTCTCCTGTCTTAATCGCAATTCTTCTTGCTGTAATATTGAAAATTGGTCATTAGTTCTTGCATTATTTTTCTCATTTTGAATATTTTCAATGTACTTATCTATGTTTCTAATCTCATAAGTTACATCTTTGGCTCTTTGTCCTATTTCTTCCCTTTTTTGTTTTCTCTGACCTCTCCCTCCAGAGGCTAATTCACTCAATCTTTCTCTCATTTGTTTTTTCTCTTCTTTTCTCTGAATTTTTCTCTCCTTTCTACTTAATCTAGATTGGAGCCTGGGATTAACTTTTTGAGCCGCCCATCTTCCTCCTCCGAGGACTTTTTTACCACCCCAGCCTCCAGCGGTTGATGCATAGCTTCTCGCGCGTCTGCTTCTTATGAACAATCCTGCAAAGAGTAAAATAGCTCCTATCACGAGGGCAATTCCTTTCTCATAGATGATGTCCGTGAATACTGCGATTGAAAATATTATTGCTCCGAAAACCATTAAGAATACTCCGATGCCTGTTTTCCATATTAATATAATTGCGAAAGCCAGTAGAAGGAAAGGCATTATTTCATAGAAGAAATCTGTGGGAATTCCGATTCTGAAAAACCAGCTGCTTAAATCGAATCCTTGACGATATATTCCATAAACCATGAGAAACGAAACTGCAAGCGAGATAATTCCTGCAATCCCTTTGTTTGGCTCTCCGGTAGGCGTCTTAAAAACTTTTGTAAGTGCATAGAAAAGAAGCGCGAAGAAAATAAAGAAAAATGTTATTATAGTTACTGTCTGAGGATCGATTGTAGCAAAGAAATTACTGATGGAAAATCTTCCGTAGCCTCTGTAAAACTGGGCGCTTACGAAACTTATTGCTGAAAGAAATATTAGTGGAATTAATGCGCCTCTTTTCAATTTCATCATTCTTTTGTCAGGAATTTAATATTTATAAATATTGACTATTAATATCGAGTGGTTAGAGGGATGTTTAATTCAGATAGGAAAATTTAAATAGTATCAATTGATTATATAATTGATTGATATCATAAGATGGCAACAGAGATTAAACAAAGTAAAAGAAGCAAAGGCATTAACAATCTAGTGAGGTCTCCTACCCTTCAGACAGTTTTGATGGTAGAGAACTTTATTGATGAAAAAAGTGGTGAATATAAAAAAACAGAACTTTTCCATAAACTTCCAAAAAAAGTAATGTGGCAAACATTTCAAGTTATAATGGAATATTTGGAAGGCATACATAAAATAGCTTATGATAGTGAAGGGTATGTTGTGTATATATGGAATCCTGGTCTTGCAAAGAGATTTGAAGGAAGAGGGGATCTTATATGGAAGGCATAGTTTTTTTTAATGATAAGAGTTTGAAACAATCTTTTGAAACCCTTAAAGATACAGATGAAGATTTATATGACCAGATTGATAAAGCCACAGATGAAATAAGAAAAAATGTTTTTTGCGGCCGAAACGTGAAGAAAAAATTAATTCCCAAGAAATTTTCAAGAGATTATGAAATAGATAACCTTTGGATATATAACTTAAAAAGTGGGTGGAGATTATTGTACTCTGTTTCCTCACCAGATAAAATTAAAATAGTTAGTGTTATTCTTGACTGGATGAACCATAAAGATTATGAAAGATTATTCAAATTTTAAAATGATAAAATCAAAATATCCGGGAGGGTTTGATATTTTTGGGAATATTGCCCTTGTGAAGTTTCCGAGTGATTCTTCGCTGAAGTCTAAAAACAAAAAGGAATTTGCGGAGAGGCTTCTTAAAAGACACAAGTCTCTTACTACGGTTTTGGAAAAGACCCAGAAGTTTAAAGGACGTTTGAGGAAGCAGGAAACGAAATGGCTTGCAGGCGAGAAGACCAAGGAAGTTATTTATAGGGAGAATGGATGTGTGTTTAGATTTGATATTGATAAAACTTATTTTTCTCCTCGGCTGAGCAATGAAAGAAAAGAAATTGCCGACAGTGTTAAGAAATGGGACGAGGTTCTTGTTATGTTTGCTGGCGTCGGCCCGTATCCAATTGTTATCGCAAAAAATTCAAAGGCAGGCAGAGTTTATTCAAATGAGATAAATAGGGAAGCTAAAAAGTATGCAGAGCTTAATGTTGAGTTAAATAAAGTTAAGGAAAAGATTGTTCTGTTGCCAGGGGATGTGAAGCGCG
This sequence comes from Candidatus Pacearchaeota archaeon, assembly GCA_040879785.1. GTDB lineage: Archaea > Nanobdellota > Nanobdellia > Pacearchaeales > GW2011-AR1 > ASMP01. The sequence goes on along the minus strand of JBBDJR010000006.1, from coordinate 47,578 downwards.
TTGCCCGAAAACTTGAAGATGAAGGGAAGAAGTTTGATATGATTGTTATGCCTCGTCCGCAGCTTAAGGATAGTTTTTTGGAGCAGGCCTTTGCGCTTTCTAAAGGCGGGAAGAAAGGAACGAGAATCTTTTATTACGATTTTTGTAAAGGGGAAGAGATTGATAGTGTTGTTGAGAAGGTTAATTTAGAGGCTAAGAAGGCTAATAAAAAAATTAAGATTTTGAACGTGAAAAAAGCCGGCGAGATTGCTCCTTATAGATTTAGGGTTAGGGTTGATTTTAGGGTTTTGTAGTTTAGAACTTAGATTCAATCTTCTAAATCTCCCTCAATTTTTTCTCCTTCTTTATCGATGTTGGAGCTTCTCCACCGTGCCATGTGAATCTCGGACGGATTCTTGCAGGGTAGATTCTTTCGGAATTGTCATCTAAAATTATGGTTGAACCTTTTAGTGAAGGGAGGTCGTCCATTTGTTTTTTTATGCTTTCAAGAACGTAAGATTGCATTATGTAGTTTAGTGCTTCGAGGTCTGGTTTTGATGTAACTCTGTGGCTTATCACCATGTCGGACTGAGTCATTACGTCTCTGTGGATTTGTCCTGGTTGTTGAGTTGCAAGGACGAGAGAAATCCCGGGTTGTCTTCCTTCTCTAAGAAGTTGTATTAAGGCATCGGTTGCAACCGTTTTTTCGTTTAAAGGAAGAAACTCGTGTGCCTCGTCTATAAAAATCCAAGTCAGAGGATATTCTTTTTTTTCTGCGCCTGTAACTAAGTCAAGACCTTTTGAAATAGAGTCGGTTTCCTCTTTTTTTCTTGCGTCCATCCTTTGCTTAAATATTTTCCTTGATAGAAGACTTATTGCTAGTGCTCTTACATTAAAAGCTCCGACGGCATTGTAAACGCTAAGGTCAAGAACTGTGGTTGTTCCGCCGGAGATTAGGTCTCTTACCTTTGTGGCTTCTTCATCTTTTTTTGCGAAAATTCCCCATGTATTAGCAACTTCAAAAAGTCCTATCGCTGCGTTTCGTGTTTCTTGGGGAACTTTTTCTTCACTTTCAAGGGTTTGGATTATTTCTTCTATGTCAAAACTTCCTTTTTCTTTTAGTTTTGTGAGTGTTCTTTGGATTAGGACAGATACCGGATTAACTATGTCTAATCCGAATGTTAGGACCCAGTCTTCAGGGTCCAACTCCGAGACGTCAAGGGCGAAAGATTCGTCGACAGGGATTCCTTTTTCAACGTACTTATCGTAGTGACCGAAGGGAACGAAGATTTTTACAGGGAGGTTTTTTGGTTTTAATCCCCATTCTTCTAAGAGTTCTTTGTCTTTTTCGTTTTGGAATTTCATCGTCCAGTAAATTCCCATTGTGTCAAAAATTAACGAGCCGATGTTTTGACTTACTTCTTTTGGAAGATTTGAAAGCTCTTCCGCGAGGACCCCTAATGTGTACGATTTTCCGCTTCCACGTTTCCCTGCTACAAGAACAACATGGCTTCTTGCGACATCCATCAGAAGTTTGTTGCTTAGAGAAGTGTACTGCCCCATTTTTACATAACTCTTTCCGACAAAAATAAGGCCTCTGTCTAAGAATGATTTTTTATCATCAGCGTTTCTTCCGACTATGATTTCGTAGGCCATGGTAATTAGTGGAGGAAGATGTTTATAAAATTAGTGTGTCAAAAGTTTTTTAAACATATATTTTCTTAGGTTAGTATGAAGAAAAGTGTTACAGGGCTTGTTATAGTTCTAATAGTTGCTCTTGTTTTGGTGCTTGCTTTTGTTTTGGATAATAAAGAAAATACCGAGAGTTTGAATTTGGTTGAAGAATATCCTGCATTGAGAGATGATATTTATAGAGAATTTGCAAGTAATGATCCCTTGAGTTGTGAGGGTGAGGAAGAGAAAATGATAACTGTCTCGTCCGAAAATGAAGATCCCTCTATTCCTTTTGGAGGAGGAAATGTTGAGATTCGTGTTATTGATTGCGGAGATTCTTATTTCATACAAGCAATGAGTGGTGTCATATTTGATCACGGACCTTTTTCTTCTGATGAAACTTTTGAGGATATCAGAGAAAGAATCTCAGAATAATTGTTTTTATTTTAATAATCTTTATTTTAATAAACATTTAATAGGTTTTTGATAATTTCTGCCCAACTTATTAATCAGAGAACCTTTATCAATAAAATCCGCATTTGTTCTTGTTTAGGAAATGAGGTCGAAACTTATATTTTACAAATTCTCTGAAATAAAAATGTTTTAAAAGCTGGTTTTCTTGTTGCTTTGATGGATAGGAAGGATTTCCTAAGGAAGGCTACTCTTGTTTCAGGAGGTATTGCGTCCGGTTTTTATATTTCTGGCTGTGATGGAAATGGCGGCGGAAGTGGAATAGTCGGTCCTGGTTCTGGAAATGGAGGAAACGGTTCCGGGAACGGAGGGGTTTCTTATGATGATTGGAATCCTGATAGCGATAATCCTTATTTCAGTAGAGATTTCTATAGAAAAACAGATACTTCTAATTCTCATGGCAGGGTTGAGTTCTCAAGAAGGAAAGATAATAGAATTTACAGTTTTTTTCTTGAAAAAGGTCCTGTAGATCCAGTAGAAGGATTGGAAGCCAGATTGTTTATTGAAGATATAAATGATAAGGGGTTTTTATCCATCTCTGATCCTCAAAGAAGATATATGCCTCATTTACACATTCCTCGTTCGCTATCTAAGTCGAATGAAAGAAGTAGCGTAAGCGATTCACAGTTTGTAAGAGTTTCTCCCATAACTGTGGCAAATTATATTTTGAATGATATTTATGTTTCTAAATTTGAGTCTGAGCTTCCTTCCCCTACATTTGATTCTAATAGGGTGGTTAATACTCCGGGAACTATCTATCTTGGGAGTTGGTCTATTGACGATTTAACAAAGACAACCAATATCGCTAAGAATGCGAGTTTGATTGCCTCTCCTGCTGATGGAGGGGTTTCTTATGCTATCCTTTCAAAGGTAGGATTTATTGGAGAACTATTAGGGTCTGTTGTGGATGGGGTTAATAGAATATGGCCTGAATCAGAGAAGTATATTGCCAGAGATAAAAAATATCCTATTTATACTTCTTCGAACTTTTCAAAGGATTTGTTGTTAATGTTGTATGAGAGGACAGCACCAAGAAAAACTGAGGAGGATATAAAGTATATGCTTCCTATAAATGAAGGGAATTCGTGGACCTACACAGATGGCAGAAGAAATGATACTTTGAAAGCAATAGGCACTAAACGAATAAAGGGTAAAAATCTTGCTGTTGTTGAGAATGTTTCAGGAGGAAAAGAATACTTTGGTGTCTCAGGAAATTCTTGGAAACAGTATGGGCTGAATATCCCTTCTATAGGAGATGTTTTCTTTGACCCGGCAATTGAATTGGGAGATAATCATATGAAGATTGGAAAAAATTATTCAACCAAATCAAATATTATTTCACCAGATTCAGGAATATCTGGAAGCATGGATCTGAACCTTGAATGTGTTGCAAGAGATGATATTACTCTTCCTAATGGTTCTCCTTATGGAGATTGTTTTAGAGTTAAGGAGACTGCGTCAATCAATATAGAAAGAAATGGCCAGGTTAATTCGGAAGATTTTGAGGCCGAACACTTATATGCTAAAAATGTTGGAAAAGTACAAATAAAGTCCGGAGATCAAAGGGTTTGGCTAACTGATAAAAATATCGTGGCCAATACAAAAATGGTTTCAGAACATTTAGAAGGATTTAGAAACTTTCCTTCTTTATCAAATAAAATAATAGAAACTTATAGAAGAATCTCCTGATTATTTATTTTACTTAAATCTTAACTAATCTTGTTCAGATACTCAATTTCATCTTCTGAGAGTTTTAGTTCTTTTTGGACTTCTGGTTTTATGAGGAATTGTTTTATTGTCGGGAATTCCTTAAGAGCTCTTTTTTGTCCGACGTGAACGTATCTTGCGTATTTGTTTGCAATTGATTTTTTCTTTTCTATTTTCCTATTATTCATCCATATTTTAAGAATTCGGGTTGGTTTTTTGTAGCTTGTGAAACCGGTTTTTTCTGTTTTCTTTGCGCTTGAAATTCCGTAGCTTAAGAGTGCGTTTTCGTAAATCAGGAATCTCCAGTATTGTTGCCGATAAATTCTTCTTCTGAATATGTCCACCCTGCTTAAAGAGTCGTAAGCTTTCGCAAGCTCCTCTCCCTGATATTCTGAGGGAATGTTTTCCTCAACCCAGAGAATTATCTCGTCCAAGGGCATGTCTATTGAATCAAAAACTTTTAAGAATTCTTTGGATGGCTTTCCTTTGAAAATCATCCTTAATGCGTTGAATATATCTGTTTCTTTGTTTCTTTCGTCAAATAAAATCTTTGAAGGGTCTTTCATCCCGGAGGCTATTTGTAAGTCGTTTATTGCCGCCCGCATATCGCCTTTAGCTTTTATTGCGATGTTCGTTAGGACGTTGGTATCAATAAACTTTTTTTCATTTCTTAAGATGTCAATCATCACTTTCTTTATTGTGTTGTAATCTATTTCTTTGAGTTTTACTAATTCGGATTTTTTTCTTATCTCACTGAATTTTTTATCCCAGATATCATTTGCAGTTATTACGAGAGGGTAAGATGTTGATTCAATCAGGTTTTTTAATTCGGAAACTCCTCCCCTGTCAACTCCAGAAATCCCGTCAACCTCGTCAACGAGAATTATTTTGCTTTCTTTTGAGAGTGAGCGTTGCTCTGTTGCTGGTTTTAAAATTTCTTTTATTTTTTTACTATCTCTTAAATCAGAAGCGTTTAACTCAAATATTTCAGAATTAGCCTCATTCGCGGTTACATGGGCCATTGTGGTTTTTCCGGTTCCCGGAGGCCCGTGGATGAGTATGGCTTTTTTACTTTTTCCTCCTCTTTTGAAGTCCCTAACAAACTCTCTTAATTTTTCTACTGCTTGTTCCTGTCCTTTTATATCTCCAAAATATTTTGGCCTGTGCTTTTCCACCCAGTTTTTTGTGTTAGTCATTTTATCACTTCCCTAACCCGGCCAGGACAAAACTGGCAAGAAGAGCCTGGAGCTGAATGAAAGGGTCGCTTCCCTCTACAATCCTGAATTCTGCCTCACCTGTTTTTTCTGTTAGTTTAACTTTTATTTCAGGTTCTATAGGAAGGTTCCAGATTTCTTTTTGTATTGCTTTAACGACATCCTGTCCAGAGATTCCTTCCTTGAGCATTACATCAAGAAGTTTTTCTCTTGCTTTTTGAAAGTCTCCTGAAAGAGCGTAATCTAAAACGACAATGATGTCCTTGGGTTTTGTGCTTGAGATAACTGTTGATACCAGCTCTTTAGATATTGTCGGCGAGATTGATGCGGTTGATTGGAGCATGTTGATTATTCTTCTGCAGTCTCCTTCGCTCCCCTCGTAAAGAAGCTCTGTTGCTTCGTCATTTATTTGAAGATTTTCTTTTTCTTCTATTTTTCTTATGACCTTTTCTATGTCTTTTTTTTCCAGAAGTTTGAATCTGAAGATTGCACAACGGGATTGAATTGGGTCTATGATTTTGCTCGAGAAGTTGCATGAAAGAATGAATCTGCAAGTGGTGGAATAGTTTTCCATTGTTCTTCTTAGAGCCTGCTGGGCTTCAGGAGTTAATGCATCCGCTTCATCAAGGAAGATTATTTTGAAAGGGACGTTTCCGATAGATTTGGTTCTTGCGAAGTTCTTTACTTTTTCTCTTACTATCTGGATGCCTCGCTCGTCGCTTGCGTTGAGTTCAAGGTGGTTGTCTTTCCAGTGCTCCCCAAAGAGTTCTTTAACAACAATTAGTGCGAGGGTGGATTTTCCGGTTCCTGCGGGCCCTGCGAAAAGAAGGTGGGGAATGTTTAATGAATTTGTAAGAGACTGGATTTTCTTTATCGTTTCATCCTGTCCGACAAGGTCTTGGAACTTCTCGGGCCTGTACTTTTCTGTCCAGATTTCAGATGTCATATGAACTTGATTTAATGGAAACTTATAAACATTGTGGGAGTCGAGAAGAATTATGGTCAGGCTGGCTTATTCGTGAGAGAATATTGATTCAAGACTTTCGGAATTTGGGCCGTCTTCGCTTTCCATTTTTGCTCTGTATTCATCTATTTCAGAGAGGTTTTCTGCTGTTGCCCAGTAGCCGAATGTTTCTTCCATCCTTTCCTCAGGTCTTTTATTCATGTGATCTACACAATCTTTTACACTTGGATTGTAATTAAATGTCATGGCTCATCCAGAAATATGTTGCTTAAAAGCTTTGTTATACTAAGAAATATTTTTATTTGCTTCTTGCTTTCTTGATTTTTCTCTTGGCTTTTTCTTTTTTAAGACGTTTTCTCTGCCATTTCCATCTCATTTGCCTTTCTTTTTTCCACCTTCTTGATGACCGTTTCATGATAGAACTCAGAGGAATTCGTTTTTAAAGTTATCTGTGAAATTAGTTGGCATTGTTACTCTGGGTTTCGGTTAGTGTATTTCTTCAATTTTGTTTCTGTTTTCCTGGCTCTGGAGAACTCCTAAGAAAAGCATTTTATCAAGAATCATCTCTTCGTTGAGTATGTGCTCTTTTACTTTTGATATGAACATCCTTCCATCGTTTTCAAGAGCTGTTTTTATTCCGCCGTTATTTGAACTAATTGCTTTGCTTATGACAAAGATGTGCCCTCTTATTTCCCTTGGGTTTATTCTTGATTTGTTAATCTGGTTTTTTATGTTGTTTGCCTCTTCGCCATCAAAATCTTCTAGAAATGATTTGTGGTTTTGGTTGTGATACAGAATCAGGTCAATTGTTTTATTTAAATGATAGCTTAGTTTCAGAGGGTCTTTTTCGCCGTTGTTTATTTCTTCTTCAAAGTCCAGCAAGCTTCTGAAGATTTCTTCGTGCTCTCTTTTGAGATTTCCGACGCTGACCATGTTTAGAATAAGGCTTTTTTATATATAAATCATTGTGTACTTTGTTTAGTGATAAAAGTCAAAATTGGTTTTTTGAGGGTTTGGACGCCCCCGCCGAGATTCGAACTCGGGTCACGGCCGTACTTCAAAGCTTCACTTTGAATCAAACGTCAAAGCTTTGCCATTTGAGAGGGCCGCATTCTTGGCCTCTGAACTACGGGGGCTCACTCACTTCGTTCGCTCACCCTGCTTCGTCCAAGCGTGGCTAAATCAGGGCTCACTTCGCTACGCTTCGTTCACCCTAGACCGCCATAGCGACGTCGGCCAAGGGCTTGTACCTTGCATTCATCCAATCTGCCCTGGCTTAGTAAAATCAGGGCAAACAAAACTAAAGATTAAGAGAGAATTTTGTTTTTAAAGATTGCTTAATATGATTATTAGTAGAGTAATTTTTAATTAGTCCAGAAGGATTTATTAAACCAGAAAAACATCATCGTTGGGCCTTACTTTATCCGGAACTTTTATTCCTATATGATCTCCTTTCTTTGCTTCCTTGACATCCTTTCTATTGATTTGCATATCTTTTATCTGAGTTTCAAAGTCGGTCGTGTGTCCTTTTATGTGGATTTTGTCTCCAACTTTAAGGTTGTTTGAAAGCTTTATGGCAGCCACTCCGACATGGCTAAAGTATCCCGACACCGTCCCGATTTTTTTGGCTTCTTCAGCTTTTTCCGCCATATCTTATCTAGGAATAAGGGATATTTAAACTTTGGGGAATAGGAGAATAGCCCCACCAGGATTCGAACCTGGGTCCTAGCCTCCAGAGGGCCAGATCTTTGACCGCTAGACGATGGGGCTTTTTCTAAGAGCTTTTAACCTTTCCTTATGTCTATTGTTGGAGAATCCAATCTCTTTTAAATATTTCTTTATTTCACTCTGTCTTGATATGTAAAAAACATTGTTCAATATTATCTTTGACGGATTGAATCCAATTTGGATAAATGCTTCCTTAGTATTCTTAAGAAGTGTTTTATTATGATTCTTAAAACTTATTCTAATTAATTTTGGATCCTTGTTAGACATTTTATGGATACTCCCATCAGTGTCTATAAGACCTCTAAGGCAGTGTTTCAGATAAGTTTCTTCGTTAAGTATCCATCCAGGAATTGTCAATTTATTCTTTATTTTATTCCCTGGCTTAAATTCTTTTGCTTCTAAAAATTCTATTAGTTGACGACTGTGTGCTTCAATATAAATAGCATTTTGTTTCTTAAATTTGCCTGAACGAACATTTATGTTAAACAACTTTCTAATCAATGGCTTTACATATTTTATTAGATAGTCTTTATCATATCTTGAATCACCAACTATTCTTATCATATAGGTTCCTCTTTTATCTTTTCTAGAATTATAAAATGCTGTTTTATGCGAATTGCCGTCACCAAGCATTATACCAAAAAATTCTGCTAAACTTCCTGATTCTCTTGGAAAACTAATATCTTTAGTACTTCCTCCCGAATTTTTGCCTCCCTTTATCTTCCCCCAACCCTCTACCATCTCTTCAATTATATATTTTGAAAATTTCTTTTTTGTATCAAGTTTTTCATAAAAACTTTTTGGAATTAAGGATGTCTCATCAACATATGCTTTTAGCCTACCATATTTTATCCCAAGAAGGTCTGCTAGATTAATCCATGTTAATCTTTTTTCATCCTTAAATTCTTTTATTAGTTCTCTTTGTTTTCCCTTTTTTAATTTCAGTCTCATAAATAATTAAAGAAAAATACATTTATATATCTTACTACTTGACCACTGTACTATGGGGCTTCTAAAGAGTTCTGTGATTAGAGTATTAAAATATTTCTAAAGGATAGATTTAAATTTGATGGTTTTTTTATTGAATCATGCTTAAAAAAACTCATTTTATAATAGGAATTTTTATAGCTCTTTATTTTCTACCTTATGTAAATTATAAAGTTGTGTTTTTCCCGGTAGTTCTCCTTGCGAGTCTTATTCCTGATCTCGATTCTTTTATTTCTTCAAGGAATAAATACAACACTATTAAAACGATTAAGTCTAAGATATCTAAGGATTTCATGCACAGCTATACTCTATGTGTTCTTATTTCAATTCTTCTGGCCTTTTTCTATCCAATTCTTGCATTCCCTTTCTTCTTAGGATATTCTTTCCATTTGTTTCTTGACAGTCTTACCGTTGAAGGAATAAGTCCTTTCTGGCCACTTAAAGCAAGAACAAAAGGATTCATAACTTTTGGAGGAAAAACTGAGAAAACAATAGACGTCGTGTTTGGGATTTTCATTCTGCTTTTAATCTTGAGGTATCTGTTCTTCTTTTAGTTTTTTGAGTTCAGAAAGGTTTTTATATAACTTTGACTTTTAATTAAAGAGGTATAAAATGTCCAGTTTTTTATGGTGGGGTCTTTTGGCGTTGTTAGTAATTTTCATTTTGTTTAAATGGAATAACTATCGGACGAAGCTGGCATACCTTTTTATTGTGTTAGGAATAGGATTTTTGCTTGTTACAGGATTTATGGTTTTTTCGGGAGGAGAGGTAAATTTTAGCACCCTTGATGGAGTTTCTTCTGCGGCGAAAACTTATGTTTCATGGTTGGTAAATGCTGGCTCAAATATTGTTGAGATATCCAGCTATGTTTTTAATCAGGAATGGAAAGGAGATGAGTTAGTAAATGCTACTGTGTCAAGTGGATGAACTTGAGGTTTTAAAATGAAATATCTGGCTCTTGTGATTATAAAATTCTTTTTTATTTCTGCGCTTTTTGTAGTTAGTAACGGGAATTTGCATTTAGGAGATTCAGGTGAGAGGGAAGTATTCTTTGATGTTTATTCAGGATGGTTAGGGAGTATTTTTTTGCAAGTAAGTGAAGTTGCAGAATATGTCCTTGATTCCAGTTGGCTCCCTGAGAATAATTTTGAGGGGAGTTAGTTTATTTTGGACAGGCTTTATGTGAAAATATTTAAATACTCCTTTTATTATGTTTAAATGTAAAATGGCACAAAAAAAGAGGGCTAAGAAAACATCAAAGAAGAGTGTGAAGAAATCTTCGAAATCAGTTGCAAAGAAAGTTTCATCCAATAAAGTTAATAGTATCTCAAGAAAATTGGGTGTTGCTTGGAAGAATCTTATTTTGTTCCTGATACTGTTTGTAGCTTCGTTTGTTTTGTATAGTGCTTCTACAAGTGACCTTTTTATCAGCTTCTTTTGGGTATTATCTTTTATAACAGGATTCATATTCCTTGCATTTTTGATTGCCTTTATCGTTTTGCTGATTGTGGGTTATTCAAAGTCTGGTAATAGGAATAAAGCGGGTGGAAAGCCAAAGGCTAAGAAAACCCGAAAGCGAAAAAAGTGATTTTAAATGAGAAATGCATTTAAGGTATCTATTATTTTTCTGGTTGTTTTATTAGTCACTGTTAATTTAGGGTTGAATTTGTTGTTTTTGTTTGCAGGGATTTCTGCAGGAGGCGTGGGATGCACACTATTAGCATGTCCTTGTGAACTTCAGGATGACGATTTTACAGGAGAGGTTTCTTGTAACAGTTGTTTTGGATCTAACGGGCCGGTGTTATTTACAGGAGTATTTAATTTATATAAATCGTGTGACGGGCAGGAAGTGTTAGTTTGTGAAGAGGGGATTCAGGTTGATGAGAGGATTGATTGGGATTGCAGATATACTTACAATTTTTTTGGGATATCTTCTTAGACTTAAACTTTTTATACTCTGATTCTGATTGTTTTGTTAGATTGTTAATTGTGCCTGTGTAACTCTAAGCCGACCTCGCCAGGGCGGTTTTGTAGCGAACAGGCGAACGTAGTGTGCCTGTGTAGCTCAGATTAGGTAGAGCGCGTCATTGGTATGCCTAGCTTTAGAAAAGTTCGGTACTTAAAGAAATCCAAAAATGACGAGGTCCTGGGTTCAACTCCCAGCACAGGCTTTTTGGAGTTGGGAGGCTGGAGGTGTGAGGAACCCGCAGGAGGTTCTCATTCAACTCCCAACACAGGCTTGCTAACATTTATAAAACGCGCGTGTTAATTTAGATGATGGCAAAATCAGAAGATAAATCAAAACTTGAGGGGCTTAGAAAGAATTACGAGGTTTTAAGGAAAAAACATAATCTTCCGAGTTTTGAGGATTTGAATGAGGATTTTCATATAGAAAAAATATCCGAGTCTGAGACTGAGATTCTTATTAGAGAGATAAGGAAATTTATGGGAGATAAAATTATTAATTATATGAGGTTCTTGGAGAATCTTATCAATCCAGTGAATGTTCCGGTGTTTATCTATTCCGTTGTGAAGCTTCTCGGGCCCGAGGATAAGAAAAAGCTTTCTGTAATATATAAGGAATTGATGAAGAACGAGATTCTTTTTATTGAGAGGGATTTAGAATTTGACGAGAATAAAGAAGCAGAGTTTATTAAAGATTCTTACAAACTTTGGCAGGACGTTAAAAAAGACCTATTAGAGATTACAGCAAAGGTTAAAGGAAAGTGGGATGATAAAGTTGAGATAAATAGTAAAGGTTATTTTGGTTAGTTCTTCTTAGTTAATTCTTCTAATATATCCTCGAGTTCTATTTCAAATAAAGCCACGGGCATTTTGATTTTCCAGTTTTTTAGTATTTTTGGATGGACTTCGCCGATGAATCCTATGTTTTTTTCATTGAGGAATATTTCTGCTGTTCTGCCCTCGATGAAGTAAGGAGGCGTTTTTTCTGTTTTCTCGGGTTCTTTTAGAGTTAATTTCTTGGAAGTCATTCTTGATAGGTAATCTAGAATCTGGTTAATTCTCGTGAAGTTTCCAGGTGAGACTACTGCAGCGAGGTTGTTTTTTTCCTTAACATTTCCTTCTTTTAAGTAGAAAACTTTTCCAATCTCAAAGATTTCTTGGGGATATTCTGAGTCAATATTTTCAGAGAGGTTTTTTAGGAGCATTGATGAAAGATTTTTTCTCAGCGTGTCGTTTTCTGTTTTGGATGCCTCAACAATTATTGTTTCTTCTTGTTTTGAGAACTCCATTTTTTCAACCTGATCTTTTTTTGTTGAAATGTGATAGTTTGAGACTTCATTCATTCTGAGACCGGAGAGTATTTCTGAAATTTTCCGTTTCATTGTTTCTTTTCTGTCTTCTTCTCCTGTTGTTGAGATTGAAGGAATTTCAGGGATGAGGTTTTCATATCCGTAAGCTATTGCGATATCTTCTATGATATCAACCTCGTGAAGTATGTCCGTTCTCCATACAGGGATTTCTACGGAGTTCTCTTTTTGGTTGTAATTATATCCCATTCTTTCAATCAGTTTTTTCAGATCCTTTTCTTTTAAATCAAGACCGAGAAGTTTGTTTGTTTTTTCGAGAGAGATTTTTTTGTTTTGAGGAGTTAAGTTGGGTGTTGTTTCTTTTTTCGAACCGTAGTTTAGATTCATCTGATAGATTTTTCCTCCCATTTCGGCCATACTTGTAATAATTATGTTGAGACATCTTTTCAGAGTTTCAAAATCAAAGCCGGAGCATTCAACAAAAACCTCTTTTGTTTTTTCGTTTACTTTTCCTGTTGACTGGGAATTTATTATTGGAGGCATGCTTAGAATTTTATTTTCTGCATCGGTAAATATGGGGAACTTTGCCTTTCCTGCAAGAAGATGAGAGTATTCTCTTCCTGTAGGGTGTTTTTGAAGAATTTCTAGTCCGGAGATTTCTCTGTTCATTTCTAATGGAATGAATTTTATTTTGTCTGGCTCCATTGCCTTGAATGTTATAGGAAGTTTTATTTCTTCAAGAGGGTATATTCCGATTGCAACTTTTTTTCTTTTTCTTCCTATTGTTATATGGAGTTTCTCTTGGATTTCAATCAACTCTTTAATTTTTTCATCGTCGAGTTTAAGTCCTTTGACAATTGCGCACGCTGTGTAGGGTCTTACGTTTTTTAAGGAAGATTCTATTGAAACGTTGTAGTTTTTTTCAGGTTTGTTTATCTTGTATTTTTTAAGACCTGTTTTTTTTCCGAGGAAGGCTAAGAAAGCTCGCCTGAATCCATGATAGGAAAGCAGGTCCGGTCTGTTTGGGAAAACTTCCAACTGGAGTTCATTGGAATCCACGGCTTCCACGGGCGTTCCGAACATCGCAATTTTGTTCTGCATTTCAGAATCCAGATTTCCGATTTCTTTTTCAAATGTTTTTTTGTCTATTGTTATTACTGCCATTTTAATATCCTTTTTTGAATCTATCAATATATAGTTTAATCCTATAGGGTTGAAGACTCATTATTATTGTTGCTATAAATCCAATCGGGTGCCTTATTCCAGCGTAAGCGTTTGTTTTAATTTCTTCCCAAAACCAACCTTTTTTTCCTTTGTTTATTTCTTTTAAATTTTTTCCATTATCTCTTAGGTGATAGAGTTCATGGGTTCCAACAAATTTTCTAACTGGTTTTGGCAGATCTTTTCTAACGTATGCAACCATCTTTTTTACGTCCGCTCCTCCAAACGCTCCAGGGTAAACCTTATTTTTTGAAACGTATTTTAATTTTGCCATTTTATTCTGTTTTTATGAATTCCCCAATTACTTTGGAAATTTCTTGCTGCATATCTTTATTGTAGTTGAATATAATTACAACTTTATTTATGAAGAAGATTATATCTACAGAATAATTTTTATTCTGGAAATTTTGTATTCTTTCATTATAATCTTCTGAGTTTATATCATCTTCTTTATTTAATATGGGTTCTTCAGATTCTTCATCCCAAGGTCTTCCAAGTCCAAGCAACCAAGGATTTTTTTCGAAATCTAATTTTATTAGAATTTCCCTTATTATATTGAATAGATTTTGTTCTTTCTTAAATGCATACAAGCTTCTTTTTTCGTTTTTAGATATGCTTAAAATTTTTACTTTTGCCATTTTATTTCATCCAAAACCTCATTTTTCTTATTTGATTTAGGTCGTTTTTGTAGAGTTCTCTGAGGTCTTTTATTTTGTAGTAGTCCATCAGCATTCTGTCTGCTCCGGGACCCCATGCAAGAACAGGGATGTCTTCGCCGAGAAGAGGAATTACGACTTCCGGCCTTAGGATTCCGGCTCCTCCGAGCTCGAGCCAGACTTTTTTTTCAGGATGCCAGACATCGACTTCTACGCTTGGTTCGGTGTAAGGGAAATATCCCGGACGGAATCTGACTTTTTCGAATCCCATCTTATTAAAGAAGCTTTCTAAATATCCAAGAAGATGTCTAAAGTTTGCGTTTTTGTCGACGACGATTCCTTCTGTCTGATTGAATTCAAATCCGTGACTCCAGTCTACCGTTTCGTTTCTAAAACATTTACCGACGGCGAAGAATTTTTGTGGAAGTTCTTTGGAATCCAATTTTGCAAGCGTTTGCGCTGAAAGGCAGGTTGTATGAGTTCTAAGGACTAGTTTTTTTGCTTTTTCTTCGTCCCAGGAGTATTCCCATCCCGAGCTTCCGCCGACTCCGGATTCATGACTTTCTTTCACTTTTTTCACGAGTTTTTTGTCAGGAAGTTCTGCGTTTTTATCTATAAAGAATGTGTCGTGCATATCTCTTGCAGGATGGTCTTGTGGCTGGAATAATGCATCGAAATTCCAGAAAGAACTGACGACTAAATTTCCTGTCATTTCTTTGAAGCCCATATCAGTCCATATCCTTCTCATGTAATCAGAAGTTTGATTTACAAAATGTCTTTTACCTCCGTTTATTTGAGATGCGGGTAGAGTTACATCATATTTTCTGAATTTTTTTCCTTTCCAAAGAGATTCTTTTCTAAGAATTTCGGGAGTTATTTGTTCGACTAAGTTCCCCTCTTTAATGTCAGATTCCATAACCTTCTTTCCTAAGGGAGTTACTTCTATGTCAATGATTTTCTCTTCATTTATCTGGACGATATCCTTTCTTTTTTTCAGGCTTTCTAGTGCAGAAATCTGTTCCTGGTCAAGTTTCTCGTATTCGAGAGGCAGGATTTCTATCAGCGCTTCTTCAGGACTTTTTTTTGATATTTCTTCTTTATTTGCGCTGAAAATAATTTTCTCCTTTCTTAATTCAATGAGACCCCTTTTTTTTAGTGCTCCTATTGATGCTTTAAGCTCGTCGTCAGAAAGCTTAGATTCTTTCTTTGCCTCTTCAATTTTTAGAAATCTTTTTTCACCAAGCAGATTTAGAAGTCTTCTTTCAGGCAAACCCTTTTTTCTGTAGAGTGCCCCGTTAATTCCTACATCCACCAATCTTTTCTTATTTATCTGAATGTTTACTATGCCTTTATTTTTAAGGTACTCCAGAGATCTTATCACTGAGACTTTATCGAGGTTCGACTTTTTACATATCTCAATTATGTTTTTCTCCTCCAGGTGAGGGAGAACTTTCTTTTCATTAGGACTTAATGATTCCAGGGCGCTCTCCACATTTTTTTCCATAGAAGGTTAAATAAGTTAGAGGTTAAAAGGGTTTTGCTTTGTTAGAATTCTTTTATCATCCACGTAGGCATTCCTAAAGTTAGTCCGAGTGATTTTAAATCGTGCTGGTCTTTTTTATTTTTTGATGAGAAGATGAATTTCATTTTTAATTTATTTTTATTGCAGAGTTTTACGTTTTGTCTTACACGGCCGAGAATTTCTGATTTTTCTTTTTTTGATTTTGCATCCAGAATCTCATCAAGATTTATTCCTATTCTTACGTTGTTCTTTTTTGCGATTTTTGCGATAACATGGTTGAGACCGGAATCACGCTGTTTCATTCTGTCCTTTCTTCCTGAGAGATTTATTAAGAGAATATTTATATTTTCTTTTTCGAGAACCTGCCTGGCTAAGTCGTCATCGTCTGAAGAAAAAACTATTTCCTTTCCTTTGTTTTCTCGTATTGCTTTTCTCGCTTTGTTAAAGTCTGTTGCCTGGATGAGGGTTTGTTTCATAAGAAAGAGAGTCTTATAATGTTTTTAAGAATTTGGTCTGATAAAATTTTGTAAAACTAGATAGATTTATAATAATTAAATAAGATAATGTATTATGTATAACTATTGTAAAGAAGTTAATGATATTCGGAAAAAGTCTTTTCCCGAAATAAAAGGAGCAATCTGGATAATTAAAATCCCTTTTCCTATACCGGGTGCGTCAGTTCTGTGGATACTCCCAAACCTGAATTTATTGGCCTTTAGTACTAAATGTAAAATACTATCGAGAGATGTTTTGAGAGGACTAATTGCTCATGAGTTGTCCCACTTTTCCACCTTTCAAAAAGGTAGTTGGAAAGGATTTTGGAAATTTGTCTTTATTGCGACTAAGGAAGAAGCAGTTAAAATGGAAAAGGCTACAGATCGTCTTGCGATTAAGAAAGGATACGGAAAAGAATTAATTGCGACTAAAAAGAAAGCCAAACAAATACTCACTGGGACAAGGTGGGAACATTATCTTGATAATTATTTGACAGAAGATGAAGTTAGAAAGTATATGAAGAAAGAATAAATTTTTTGTCCGATTATTTTTCAACCCTTAATCAAAGTACCTTTGAATCCTTTTCCTTGTAAAACTGCTTCAAGTTGTTTCATGTCTTGTCCGAGAATGTATGTTGGTATTTTGTGTTCTTTTATTATCTCCGAGGCTGTCTGGTCGAGGACGAAGTGTTGTCCAGGTTTGTACTTTATTTCTTTCGCCTTTTTGTCAAACTCCTTCCAACTTATTTCGGGGATGAATTTTGCGTTCTTATGTTTCTTAGGGTTTTTATCGTAGAGTCCGGGGACATTTGTCAGGTTTATGAAAATTGTTTTGTATTTTTTTGCTATTTGCGCGGCTGTTGAGTCTGAAGTTTGGTTTGGCTTGTATTCGAGGGCTCCACAGAAAACAACGTCCTGTTTTCTTAGATACTTTTGTATTTCTCTCATCTTATGAGGAATTCCTTTTTCTGGATTGAGTCCGAAGAAGTAAGACATAAAACGTGCGTTCATTCGTGTTGCGGAAATTCCAGAGAAGCTTTGGAGTTTTTGGTTTGCTTTGTTTTTTTGTAAGGCGGCGATGTACTTTCGGGCGATTGAGCCGCCTCCACATGCAACAACAAATTTGTATTTTTTTGTATTTTTTTGTAGAGTTTTTTTAAATTTTTTAAGAAAATTAGTATCAACTTTGTCAGGAATAATCAGGCTTCCGCCGAGACTTAGAACTATTACCTTCTTTTTCATGAAAAATTTAGGGAATTCTTATTTTTATAGTTTACCTAATAGTAAAAAGTGAGTCGTCTTTTACGTTGAAAACTCCGAGCCGGACGCCGGAGTCAAGCCAGCCGTGTGCGTAGTTTAAGGCTGCGAATGCGTTTACTAAATCGTTGTTTTCTTCGAAGTATTTCGAATCTGAAAGGTAGTTTGAAACCATTTCGGTTATTTCCTTTGCTTCGGTTTCTTTGCCCTTAATTGTTGATGCTTTCGCTTTTTTTAGGGCATTGGCTGTTAGGTTTTTGTATTTTTGTATTTTTTCGGGAGTTATCTTATCATTCATGTTTTATTGATAATTTCGGAATATTTAAATATGGTGCCTTTTTTATTTTGTAAGGTGAAAAGAGGATGAAGAAAACGATTTTTGTTTCAGGAGTCATGTTCTCTCTATTTGTAATGTTGTTGTTAGGATTGGCGGTTTCTGCTCAGGAAGGGGAGATTATCGGCGATGAGGATGAAGATCTTGGAGAAGATATTTCTAATTTTGTGAAGAAGGTTGCAAAAGGAAAAGGGATTTCTGAGGCTGAGATAAAAAATGTGAGGAGGGCGGATTTTAATGATTTGCCCAAAGGGATTGATCTTGGAAATATAGATGATACTAATCTGGCTTTGTACGAGTTGACGGATTCAAGTGACAGGCCTATTTATGTTTTAACAGTTTCCGACGAGACGTTTAGAAAGACTCTGTCCTCTGAAGATTATAAAAGGTCTTTCCTAAGCTTTGGATTTTCGGGAGAGATGTCTGATTCAGGGTTTTTGAAGACTGCGACAGATGTTGAGACAAGCCTGGAGAAAGGTTATGTTATGACGAGAGGCGGAAGCTTAACCGCGCTTTCAACAAATCTTGAAGTCACTGAAACAGATGCTTCTGGAGATGTAGAAATAGTAGTTTACATTAACGGAGATAGGATAAACGTCGGAAATATTCTAAGTACGGAAAGTGAAGGTTCAAAGAAAGATTATGATGTTTTGTCCGGAGGAGTGGCTGAGTTCGAGGCGGGCGATGTTGTTTCTGTTGAATTGAAATCTAACGGAGAAGCTGTATGGCAGGATGTGACGACGCTGGTTGAGATAACGACGAAGGACTGATTCTTATTACATTCTTTGTTAATAGTAATTAAACATGCATAAAGTTTTTAAATGAGGATTCTGTAGATTGTTTATGGATAAAACAAAAGTTCTTGTAACGACTTTGATTGCTCTTGTAGTTGTTATGGCTGCAATTCTTGCGTATGTTTTCTTGATTCAACCAAGTCTTACAGGGTATGCTGTAGAGAGACAACAAGAAGGAATTGATTTTGCGGTGATTACAGTATCACGACAGGCAGCTACATGTCAACCAATCCCTTTCCCTCTCGTCGATGAGAATGGAGAAGTTGTTGTAGGTGAGGATGGAAATCAGCAGACAATTAACCTTGTTGCTATGGAGTGTTTCCCAGACAGGTTCCCTGAACTTGAACAACAGCAACAGGCACAAGGGTCTATTGAGGGCGAGCAAATAGAAGAAGACCAGGTAACAGAAGAGTAATTTCAATTCTTGTTTTTAATTTATATTTTCTTTTAATTTATATTTTTGGTTAAATTTATAAATAGTATAGTCATATTTTGTTTATGAAAAAAGAGGGTAGGATACAAACTATTTATTTGGGTCTAACTAATCGTCTAAAAATTAGAAACAAGTTAGGTCTTTCTAGTGTTGTTGCAACTCTTATAATAATTCTTTTAGTTCTGGTTGCTGTTGGGATTCTTTGGGCAGTCATAAGTAATGTTATTACTGGAGGCGCTGGAGATGTTGAATTAGATGCAAAATGTAGGGATGTTCGTTTTTCTGAAGTGGGGGTTAGTGAAGAGGGAGATGGAGTTTATTCAGTTTCTTTAAGGAGAAGTAGTTCTGGAGAGGAGATTGATGGAGTGATTGTCACACTTTCTAACGAATTAGGTGATTTTAGTGGGCCTATTGATATTAACGAGAGTCTTCCTCGGCTGGATACTCTGACTAGAGATGTTGATACTTCAGGTGAGAATATAGTAACAAATGCTAATGAGTTCAGTGTTACACCTTATTTTATAGATGATAATGGAAATCAGGAGAATTGCCGTCAAACGAGTTCCTATACTCTTGGTTCGGGAGGAATTGCTACATCTACCGGAGATGGGACTGATGATGGAACTGGAGATGAAACAGGAGATGAAACCGGTGATGAAACTGTAGAAGGAGATTTGTGTGAGACTGATGATGATTGTGGAGATGGTTTGAAATGTGAAGACGTTAATGGAACAGGAGAATGTGTGGCTCTTTGTGACGGAACTTGGGAGCAGGAATATTACAATGAAACTATTTATGAGTGTGATGGAGATCCTCTTCCGGATGGATGTAGTGATGGGTCTGATTATTTTGGGGATAGTACTTCTCAGTGTCTATGTAGAGAAGGGTTTTCTCCTGATGAAAACGGGGATTGTACTTTAGATGATGCTATAGATGTTGGATTTATTGATGCGGTTTGGCCTGAAGATGGGGGTGCTGATAGATTCCAAAGTGATGATCTTCCAAAAAGTCAGCAAGAGTTGGTAGATGGAAATTATGGTCAGGCCACAGTGAATTTCTCTGGTTCTAGTGAGACACGTTGCTTCGATATTAATATAGCTAGATATTTTGAAGATATTAATAAGACTGAAATAACAATGGACACGGATCCTCCAATGTCTCTTGCAGTTATATTGCCTGGGGAGCAGTATCATATTTGGGAAGCCGCGAATTGCGGACAATAATTTATCCTTTATCCTTATCCCAGAAACCTTTAAATATATTCTAAACTCTTTCTTATTGTTTAGTTGGTATCGTGTTAGTGTTGTTGGTATTGTTACCCTACAATAATCTTTTAAAAAAAGATTAGACAAAACCTGGAACTTTATTAGAAATGGCATATAAAAAATATATAAAAAGAGGCGGAAAGATATACGGACCTTATGTTTATCATAGTAGGAGAGTTGATGGGAAAGTTGTTTCTGAGTATCGAGGTTCGGGGGAAAAATTGAGCTATAAGAAAATCTCTCTGGCGGTGCTGGGCGTTTTTGCATTGCTGGCTCTTGTTTATGTTTTCAGCCAGATTGACACGGATAATATAGGAACGGGAAGAGCTGTTCTTAATTTAGATGCGGATTCTTTTGAGGGGTTTAACGAGAACAGTTTAGTTTTGTCTTTGGATGAGGACGAGTTTATTCCGGCATCTTCAACAGTTGTTTTTGAGAATAATGGAAATACTATTTTTGAGGGCGAGTTAAGAGAGATTGTTTCTGGAGAGGCGGTTAACGGAAGTTTTTATGTTTCCGGTTCTTCTATCTCGGGAACGGGGGAAGGATATGGGATTTCTTCTGTAGATGTTAATTCAGAGGTTTCTTTTGAATTGATTGTTGAGGTTGAGCGTCCAGATGATGAAAGTCAGGGTGGCTCTGGTCAGGGTGATTCCTCTTCTGGTGGCGAAGGACAAAGTGATTCTGAAGATGAGACAAATAGTACTAATCTTAATGATTCTGAAGACACAAATGAATTAGATAATGAAACGAGCGAGACAACTGATGAGGCGGAAGACGAAGTTATTGATGAAGGTGGTGAAACTACAGACGGAGAGGACACAGAAAATTCAGAAGAATCTGGTGAGACTGATGAAGAGATAATTGAAGAAGAAAACGGGGAGACAACTGATGAAACTGACGAGGGGAACACAGAGGATTCTAGTGATGGTGATGACACTGTGGAGACAACTGATGATGGCAACGAGGATTCCAGTGACGATTCTATTACCGCTTCTGGTGTTGGAGATGGTAACGGAAATGGGAATCTTGTAGCATTAGGGATAACAATGAGAAATAATGACTCTGATGAAGAAATTTTAATTTCGAAGATTCTGAATGCGTTTCGTAATATATTTTCAGAGCCCGAGTTAACAGGTCGTGCAATTGGAAGTGGCGAGGGAATGGTTGTTCAGGGAAGTGTTTCTTTGGAAGAAGATTTTATTTATGAGATTGAAGAAGGAATTATAGTTGATGCGAGAGTTGCTCCTGGAAGCGTTTCGTCAGGCTCGGAAAGCTTGTCTGATGATGAGGTAAATGTTGAAGTTGAAGGGAACAGGGTTGTGGTTACGACAGATTATTCAGGAGAGGAGAGTTCCGGAACGGAATTGGAACTTGATGTTTCCGGTCTTGATTTGGAAGTTGAAGAAGGAAACTTGAGGATTAGTGTTTCTTATTCTGATGAAGAGATTATTTCTTACCGGACTTCTGTGAGAGGAGCACCGGAAGTTGGTAGAGGAGATGATGAAGAGGAAGATGAAGTGATTTTAGTAGACCCTATTGACTCTGATTTGAATGAAACTAATGAGACTTCAGATGACGACGATTTAAATCAGACGAATGAAACGGACGGAGAGGTTATTAATTTTAGTTCAAATCTTACTGAAGAGGAAATTCAGACTCTTATTGAGCATTTTGGAGAGAATTATAGTGTTGAACTTGAAAATAGCAAGGAAGAGGTAAACAGAAGCTGGGAAAGAGTTGTAATTTACGGGCTGGGAAGCCATTCTGTAGAGTTTGCTTATGACCGTGAGTTAAGTGAAAATGTTCGTGAAGGTTTTGAAGAAAGGGATAGGATAAACTGGCTTAAAGATATTGTAAAAAGTCTTTCGTGATTGAAATTATCTTCTAAAAGGGACTCTTAATGGAGGCTTTGGCATCTTTTTAATTATGAATTTTGAGTCAATTACTTCGGAGATTATTGCAGATAGAATCAAACTTCCGTAAACAACCTTGAAGACGCCGGTGCTGATAGGGATTCTTCCGGCCTCAGAAAATCTTTTAATTATTCTGTCTATTTCTTCTTTTGTGAGTACGATTGAGGTGCTTTTCCTTCCCATAGCGCCTCTTACTATAATTTTTGTGTCGGGACCGTTGCATTCTATTTCTTTAACTAGAGGGTCTTTGACTAAGTTATTTAGTTTTCCTAAGTCTACTTCTCCAGGGAGAGGTTGAGGTTTTATGTGTCTGACTGTTTTAGGAAGCATTAACTCAGGAATTCTAAGAGGAGATGAAATTCCTTGTTTTGTTCTTTCTGATTGTGGATGAGGTTTTCTTAATTCGGTTTTCCCAGGTTTTAGATACCTTTGTTTTATAGGTTTTTTATTAAAGGCAAATTCCTGAAGAGGCTCTTCTTTTTTTAATCTATTAATTCTTTCATTATCTTTCTTTAATTTTTCGTGGACTATCTCCCCAAACTTTTCTCTTTCTTTGCGCTCTCTTTTCTCTCTCAGTTTTTTCTCCAGTTCGTGGAAAGAAAGAACCTCCCTGACCTCTTTTTTAATTAATATCTCCTGGTATTTATCAGTGCTTCTTATTAGCTCTTTTGTAAATTCAAGTATGAAAAATTCTTTAAAGTTTTTAGAGGTTTGTTTAAGCATTTTATTAATTCGTATAAAATTATGTTTATTTTAATTTAGTATTCCCGCGTTTTTTAAATTAATTGATTCAGTTGGATTGGGGATTTTCCTGATTATTATCCGGTTCTGTGTTTTGATTTTGCTCTGGTTCTTGTTCCTGTTGCATGTTTGGGTTGGGATTTGTTTGTTGGTTTTGTTGAGGATTCATTTTGAGGGGATTTGGAGTTGGCTGTTCCTGGTTTGTTTGCCCGGGAGAACCCTGTTGCTGTTCTGTAGATTCTGGACTCATTTCATCTTCGTTAGAACTTTCCTCTTGCTCTTCTTGATCTCTGTTTTGAGTTTTCACTTGTTTTTTCTCAGGAGCTGTCGGTTGTGAATGAATTCTTGAAGGTACAGGTTTCATTCCTCTTGATGCCTGCATCCCTTTCATTTTTTCTTCGTGGCTTTGAGGTCCTGTTCCTGATTCGGTCGAGAAACCTCTCCCTCCGCTTGCTTCATGGATAAGGACAAGACCCTTCCCGATTAGACCTGCTTGTTGTGAGATGTTATCAAGTTTTTCAAGAATCTCTTTTGAATCCTTGTTTTCTTTATTCTTTTCAAAGTCTTTTTGGGCGAGCGATTTTGCAGATATTTCAAATAGTTCAAGTAGCTTTGATATTTGCGTGGAAAGGCCGTCAAATTTTGATGAGAGGTTTACCATTACTTTTTGAAGGGCAATAAAATTATCTGTGAGGGCTTTGTCGGTCTCCTTTTCTTTTTCATGAGAAATCTTTTTTTCCATCCTCTCAATCTCTCTTTTTTCATGAGATTTTGAGGGTTTACTTTTATTTTTTGTAGTCTTTTTTTTAGCGTGTTTTTTCCCGGTTTTCTTTTTATCTGTTTTTCTGGTTATTTTTTTAGGAGTCCTTTTTTTATTGGTTTTTTTAGAAGTCTTTGTTGTTTCTTTATTTTTCCCGGTTTTTTTCTTTTTTTTGGTATCTTCATCTGTTTCAATAATTCCCGAGACGGTTGTTTTGTAAAGTACCGGTGCGTGCTCAGAACCAGATTTCCCGGATTTTTTTGTTGCTTTTACTTTCCCCTTTTCTTTAGAAGCCTTAGCCATATATTATTAGAGTTTTTTTAATTTATAAATATTTATAGTTCTCAGAAAATATCAAGAACTTCGTCATTTCTATCATCTTTTTCTTCGTTGCTCTTATTGTCTTTTTTATTTTCTTCGCCTTCATTTGTTTTGTCTTCTGTACTTTTTCTATTATCGTTTTTCTCCTCGTTTTCTGTCTCTTCTTCAGTTTTAGAATTATCTCCTGATGCGCTATCCACAATATTTTCTACGGCATCTTTTCCTCTTTCAACATTTTCTTTCACATTATTGATAACTCCGAGTTCGTCTTCAAGGAGGTCTTCTTCACTTTCTTCTTTTTCAGGAGGTTCTGCACCATTTATACTTGGGAGCTCATCCTCTTCTTCTTTCTCTTCGTCTTCTTTAGGAGATTTCTCTTCTGGTTGTTTTTCCCAGTATTTGTTTTTTTCACCATTTTCATTAGATTCACTTTCATCATCATTATCTTCATCCCGAGATTGTTCTGATTGTTTCTCTTCCATTTCGTCTCCTTGCTCTTCTTGTTTAGAGGTCTCTTCGGGTTTTTCCGTTTCTTGTACTTTTCCCATATCTTCTATCTCTTCTCCGGGTTCTTTTTTCTCTGAGCTGTGATTTTCATCCTTGTTTTCATCCTTGTCCTCTCCTTCATCTACTTCTTTGTCCTCTTCCGGAGATTCTTCAGGTACTTTTTCGTTTTCCGACTCCCCTTCATTTTCTATTTCTTCATCCTCTGTTTCTATCTCTTCTTTTTCCTGCTCTTCCTGCCCTGATGTTTCTTCTTGTTCGGTTTCTGATTCTGTCAGGTTTTTCTCGGGAATCGATTTATCTTCTATCTCTTTGCTCTGTTTGTTTTCATCATCTTTATTTTCAGATTCTTCACCTTTCTCAAGGCCTGAGACATATTCTGCAATTGTTGATGCCATATCTGCGTTTGTGCTTATACTATCTATTCCTTGCTCAACAAGGAACTTTGCCATTTCTTTTTTACTTCCAGCCTGACCACAGATACTTGTTTCTGTTTCGTTTTCTTTACATACTTTTATTACGTGTTCTAATTGGTGCAGGACTGCGGGATGTAATTCGTTGTAGATGTTTTGTACCTGGCGGTTTCCTCTGTCTATTGCAAGAGTGTATTGCGTTAGGTCGTTAGTCCCGAAAGAAATGAAATCAACTCCCTCCTCACATATCTCTTCTATTATCTGGACCGAAGCGGGCGTTTCTATCATTACACCAATCTTTGCTTTAGTAAAATTGATTTCTTTTAGAATTTCTTTAACTTTCTTTATTTCTTCTATAGAGATGACCTGGGGGAGAAGTATTCCTATTTTCTTATCTTTTTCTGAAACGCGCTTCATTGCGTTCAGTTCTGCTTTGAATATCTCGGGGTTTTTTAGACTGTATCTTATCCCGTGCATCCCTAACATCGGATTGGCTTCTTTTTCTTTTGGAGAACCCTCAAGCTCTCTGAATTCATCACTTCTTATGTCAGAAGTCCTCACCCATAACTCTTCAAAATATTTTGCTATTTTGGAAATACCGTCAAATATTAGTTCTTCGTAATCTTTTGTTTTTTCTTTATCACGAAAATATGCAGGGTGTTTTCCTGATTCTGCGATTATTCCTTCCATTCTTGCAAGGCCCACTCCTGTTAGTTTGGTTTCAGCAGCTCTTTTAGCAAAACTTGGAAGGTCAACAATAACTTTTATTTTTGTTTTAGTCTCCGCAGTTACGGGTTTTATTTCCTTTTGTTCGCTTTCTGCAACCTTTCCTTTGTATATTTTTCCGGTATATCCATTCACAGTTATTGTTTCTCCATCTTTTAGTTTTGTTGTGGCTTCCTGAGTTCCGACGATTGCGGGGATTCCCATTTCTCTTGAAACTATCGACGCGTGTGCAGTGAGGCCGCCTTCATCGGTAACTATCGCAGCTGATTTTTGCATCGTTACAACCATATCGGGATTGGTCATTGATGTTACAAGTATGTCTCCTTCTCTTATTTTTTCAAGGTCGGAGATGTCTTTGATTATTCTTACTTTTCCTGAACCGATTCCTGGCGAGGCAGCCAGTCCTTTTAGAACAACATCTCCTTTTAGCTCGTGTTCTTCGTCAGCTTCACCTCTACTTTCCATAGTCGTTATAGGTCTTGTCTGAACAATGTAAATTTCGTCATCTTCAATGGCAAATTCAATATCCTGAGGTTTTTTGTAATGGTCCTCAAGTTTCAATGCAATTTCTGCAAGTTTTTTGACTTCGTGTTCTTTGAGAACCTGCCTTTCTGAAATATCCTCATTAAGTTTTACGACTTCTTTTGCTCCTGAAGAATCTCTCGTGATTGCTATTTTTTTCTTTCCTATCTCTTTTTTTATTATCTTTAAGTCGTCAGGGTCGTGGGGATCATCAGGGTCTTTAGCAAGAGTGTGTCTGTCGGGCGAGATTCTTCCTGAAACAATTCCTTCTCCGAGCCCCCATACCGCTTCTATTATGACGTTTTCTTTTTTTTGTGAAGGGTCCTTTGAGAAGATAACTCCTGATTTTTTTGCATCTACCATTTTCTGGACGATTACTGCGAGACTTGCTTCTTCGTGTTTGAAACCTTTTTTATTTCTGTAATAAGTTGCCCGTGTTGTGAATAACGAGGCGAAGCATTTTCTTATAGAATTTAAGAGTTCTGTTTTCCCTTTAACATTTAAGTAGGTGTCTTGTTGTCCTGCGAAGCTTGCTTCTGCAAGGTCCTCTGTTGTGGCGCTGCTTCTCACGGCAACGAATGGCTCTTCTGAAGGTTTTTTAATAATCTCATGTGCGTGCTGATTCTTTATTCCCTCTTCTTCTGCTCCGAGAGTTTCATAAGCTTCGATAATCTCTTCTTCCATTTCCTTAGGGAAGTTGGATTTTTCTATGATATCTCTTATTTCTTTTGTGACTTTTGTTAGCTGACCTGTATCTTCATAATCAATGCTTCCAAGAAGTTTATTTATCTTATCGTCGATATCTGCTTTTTTTATGAAATAGTCATAAGCCTGTGCAGTTACTACAAATCCAGGAGGAACAGAAATCTTTAGATTGTATATTTCTGAAAGGTTTGCTCCTTTCCCTCCGACAATCTTCCCGGAGCTTTTATTTAATTCAGAAAACCATTTCACAAAGTCAGGTCTTTGCGAATCATCTTTTTTATTTTCACTACCCTCTTTTTCCATTTTCTTTTAATGGGAAATCGCAGCAAATTTTACATTTGCTCTTTTTCCATGACTCATAAAGTTTGATATTATTAATAAAGGTTTTTGTTTTGTTGTTTCTTTGTGTTGATTATGGAACTATCTTGTTTTGGAGACATGGTTCATGAAACATTTATAAAATAGTTTTTCTTAATGTAGATGTTTAAGAGGTGTTAAATGAAAAA
The DNA here is from genome assembly GCA_040879785.1 of Candidatus Pacearchaeota archaeon. Lineage (GTDB taxonomy): Archaea > Nanobdellota > Nanobdellia > Pacearchaeales > GW2011-AR1 > ASMP01. The sequence continues at coordinate 20,492 of JBBDJR010000006.1, read as the reverse complement.
TCAGAATCATAAAAACCATCGCGGGGATTTTAATAAAGATACAAATCTTCCCTTGATATTTATGTCTATAGGGGTTTCTGCCGTCATATTACTCGTAATAGGTTTTATTGTTTTTAGTCCTAGTAATGGGTCTGATGATTCTGAGATAGTTGAAGGCTCTGAGTGTTCAGATGATAGTGACTGTGTTTCAGAATATGGCGAAAATCATCTTTGTTCAAATGGAGAGTGCTATTTTTACCAGCAAAATCCTTCAGGTGACGGGGATGAAGCCGATGAAAACGGGAAGGCATCTTCGTCTTTTGCGTTTTTTAATAATTTTTTCAGTTTGACCGGTGGGGCCGTTGATGAGGACAGAGAGGATATTTATTATGATGATGGTTTTGTAGGAATCGGAACCAAAAATCCGTCATCGTTGCTTCATATTGACGGAGATGTTAGGGCGTCAGAACTTTGCATTGGCGAAGATGATTGTATTGATGATTGGGATGATCTAAACGGGAACGGAGATTCTTTGTGGGGCATGTCAGATTCAAATATTTATTTTAATAGTGGGAATGTTGGAATCGGCACGACGAGTCCTTCTTCACCGTTGCATGTTATAGGATCCTCTTTATTTGAAGGTTCTGTTAGGTATGATGGTGCTCGATACAAAAAAGTTACTGATTACGAGGTATCTTCTTCAGGAATTAGTGTTGCTAGCGATGATGAAATACTGCATCTTATATATGGAGGGGTTGAGGGAGGTGAGATTATACCTGTTACATTGCCTACTATAGGGTTTGGTTCTAGAGAAAAAGGTAGATCTCTCACCTTTATTGCAGGCGTAGGCACAAATTCGGATCAGGTAACATGGCACATAGAAACTCCTCATTCAGTATCTAAGATAAATGGTCAGGATAGCGTAGACTTAACTTCTGATTACCAATCCCTAACTATTGTAGCCTTCTCAGAGACTGGCGGAGGCCAGTGGGCAATTATTGGAGCCGAGTAAAAGTTTTTATAGTTTAAATAAACGATTTCTTGTTTATACTCAATTCTCAAAATTTATAAACAGAAGTTTCTTTAAGATTTCATAGAAATATCAGAGGGTCATACAAATCTTCTGATGGAACTGAAGGGATTACAAAAACAATAACTTTCTGGGACGATAATTTTGATAAGCATGAGATTGTGATTAAGGATGGAATCATAACTAAGTGGGATATTAATTAGATTGGTTATGAAGATCATATAAATGTTTTTAAATAATCTTTTGTGTTTTCTTTAATGAATAGAATTTTCATGCTGAGAGAGTCCTATGAAAATAAAAACTCTGAGAGAATGTTGGGGAATTTTGAAAGCAAGATTTCTTTGATAGAAGATAGTTTGCTTGAAGGTTTTCCTAACAAGGGGTTTGGAATTCGGAGACAATATGATAAGAGAAACATGAAGGGATATTTTATACCTGAAGATGAAGAGAGAGATAGGATTGTTTTCCTCAGATTTTATAAAGGGAATTTTTCAGGAGAGGTTTGTTTTCTAAGCAAAGGTCATAATGGATTATTTGAGGGAGAATACTCCGGGAAGTGGGGAGTTCTTCATAATAAAATAGAATTTCCTTCAAGCTATGAGTTATTTATGAGGGAAGCAAATATCCGGAGGTGCATCTCTTCTACTGTTGGGGCTTCAGAAGCGAAAATTGAAAGAATTTATAATGGTTTTATTTAATTCTCAAAATTTATAAACAGAAGTTTCTTTAGGGTTTTATGGGAATTTTTAGAGGTGGGTTATTAATTATTCTTGCAGTTGCGCTCTTTGTAACACTTCTTTTAGCTAATATTTTTTATGTAATGTCGCTTTCCCTTGGATATGAAAATGTTCAGGAAGAATTTTCTCCATTTGTTTCTGATCTTTCTAACGGGACTTTTGATGAGACTCTTTCTATTGATGAGTTTAGTCTTATTGAGTTTGATTTAGGGAAGAAGACTGACGAGGCCTTAGATTCTATGGAGGATTATTGCGTTGATTATGAGGAGTATGTTTTTGTTTCTGAGGGATATGTTGTAACTCTCTCCTGTTCGTCTTTTGAAGAAGGAGAAGATGTAGTTGTCGAGGAGGCTGTTGAAGGCTTTGTTGAGAGCGCATATTATTATGATTATGGGTGTGGGTTTTGGAGTTGTTTGAAGGAGAAGTCTCTTCCTTTCTTTCTTGTTTCTGAAAATGCAAGAGATTATTGGCAGAATAAGTTTTATTTTTCGCTTATGGTATTACTTGTCTTAGCGGTTTTAGTTTTCTTTTTAGTTGAACAGAAACAGAATGCTCCAATTTTTTTGGGTTCGTTTTTAATTATCTCCTCTCTTCCTTTACTAAAACTGGCGAACTTTGTGGAATCTGTAACAGGAAGAGTGTTTGCGCCCTTTATCCGAGTGTTTTTTAGCAGAGCTGATTTTGTTTTCTGGATTGTCTTTGTTCTTGGGCTGATTTTACTCCTCCTTGGAATTGGGTTAAGGTTGTGGCAAAGTGATATGATTAAAAAGAAGTTTTCGAGTACTGATGTTAGGAAGATTGTCAAATCTGAAATTGACAAGTATAAAAAAGGTAAGAAAAAATCAGATTTGAAAAGTGAATCTGTTCAAAAAAGTTCAGGGAAAGATAAAACTGAAAAGAGTGTTTTAAATAAAAATACCGGAAAAAATAAGAATTCAAGTAAGAGTTGAATTTAATAGAATTATTTATCTTTTTGTCTTTCGAGGAATCCTCTTATGAATTTTTTGTGCTCTTCAGGGTTTTTCATTTCTTTTATAGAGTAGAATTTTAGATTCCCTTTTTCATGTTTTTCTGTTTTCAGGTGACTTCTTAACTTATCATTTATCTTTTCGCTTAACAAAACTTCCCCTTCTGAAATTGATGCAATCTTTTTTGAGACTGCTGCGAGATTTCCAAGCGTCATGAATTTTATTGAATCTTTTTCTTCTTTGACGATTATTGTTCCGTGTTCCAAGGAAATTCCGTAGTCTATTTTTTGTTTGAACATTTTATTGTGGTTTTTAAGAATTTCTACCGCTTTATTTGAAATATCTAAGGATGTCTTCTCGTTTTTGAACGTCTTTGTTTTTATTGGCGCAAATATCAGGAACAAATTGTTGTGGCTTTCATAAGTTATTGCTTTTTGACTTTCTGCCATATCTACTATTTTTTGAAGTGTTTCTTTTGCGTTGCCCTGCTTTGATTGGACTTCTTTTAGATTTTTTATATGGATGTTCATGACGCTTGCATCCTGTTTGCTTCCTTTGATTGAAAGCGAGAGTTCTGCCCTGTTTTTTGAATTTACAAGTGCTCCTTTTGAGATAGGCTCTGAAACTGTTTTATCTTCTTTTTCTTTCTTATCTTTTTTTCCAATTCTGGATGAGATATATCCAATAAACGTTCTTTGGTATCCTCTTTTGAAGACGATAAATGTGATTAATCCGAGGATAAGGATTGCGAAAATCCAGACTGCAGGATATCTCATTAGACTTCCTGCCCGGTTTGAGATTTCTTTTATTTCTATGGCGTTTCCTGTGAGTGCCATGCTTTGGGAAATTGTTTCCTCACCAGCAATAACCTCTACATTATATTCTCCGTCAGGCGCACTGATTAGATAATTCTTACTTTCACCCACTTCAAGATAAACGTCTACGTTAAGTGATTCGTCGCCTATCCTGATAAGGGCTGTTTCATTGTAGAGGACGTTTCCTGTATTTGTTATTGTAAGAGTCTTATTGGTTATTTCTATGATTATCTCTTTTTTTTCAAGGATTGTGAATTTTGATTCTTTCTCAAATCCGCTTGATGTTGCGATAGCCATCCATTCTGACGGAAGCTCGTTATTAGCGATTCGGAAGTCATAGAATTCATCTGTAGGGACTTCAGCATGATGGATAGTCTCGTCGTTTGAGTTTTTTATTGTTATAGTTGAAGTGGAGTTTATTCTTTCTCCGGTTTGGTCATGGAGAACTGGTTTAATGCGGAGATCTTCTCCAGGCTCTATTTCTTCTAAATCAAAGACTATTTCCAGGCTTGTTGGCACCTGATTAATTCTTATACTTTTACTTGCAGTTCCCTTATTAGTTTTTTCATCTCTTGAATCTGTTTCGTATGCCTCCAATTTTAGTGTCATGAGTCCGGCCATTATCTCCTGGGGAAGTGCGATGTCTATAGAAAAGAATCCGTTGTTAATTGTTTCAAGTTGCTCAATCTCAGATTTGTTTGCGTTAATAATGGATGCTTCAATAAATCCGTTTGCAGCCTGACCGTTTTCTTTAACTGCTTCCCCTGTGATTCTGATTGTTTCTTCCGGATTAAATGATGTTTTTTCTGTATTGATTTCAATATTTATTTTATTTGAGATTTTGAATTTCTGTGTCGTTTTTGAATCTTCTTCAACATAGGCTTTTATTACACACTCTCCTTTCATTTCTCCTATCACATTTTTTGTTAAAACAAGGGAAGATTCTACTCTTTTTTCTTCTCCCGCTGAAAGACTTATTCCGTTTTTATAGAAGTTTTCTTCCATACCGTTACAGATTAAATCCATGTTAAGATTTCCCGAGATTCCTGAGGATGTTTTTACCGTTACTGGGATAGAAATAACGTCGCCGAGGCTGTAAGTTTCTTTTGGTTGTTGGTTTATTATTATTTCCGCTGAGACTAAAGGGATTAAAATCAGGATTAATGTTAGTATTATTGCCGCTTTTTTCATGTGAAACAGAGTGCGGGATTATTTATAAATATTTAGTCGGTTTTGTTAAAGTTTAAAAATAAGAATGCCGTGTATGGATTATGAAAAAAGGTGCAGGGAAGAGTAAAATGCAGGGAGTTAATGTTACGCCGTGGGAGGTTTCTGGAGATATTAATTATGAAAAGTTGATTAAGGAGTTTGGGGTTTCTAAATTGGACGATAAACTTCTAAAGAGAATTGAGAAAAATGCGGGAGAGCTTCATTTTATGCTTAGGAGGAAAACGTTTTTTTCACATAGAGATTTAAACTGGCTTCTTGATGAGCATGAAAAAGGAAATAGTTTCTTTCTTTATACTGGTTGCGGTCCTTCGGGTCCGATTCACTTAGGCCATTTAGGGACGTGGACGTTTACAAAGTGGTTACAGGATAAATTTGATGCTGAGCTTTGGTTTCAGTTTACGGACGATGAGAAATTTTTATTTAAGGATAAATCGTATGAAGAAATTCAGAAGTGGACTAAAGAAAATATGCTTGACATAATCGCTCTTGGATTTGACCCAAAAAAGACTCATTTTCTTATTGATACAAAACATGCTAGTTTATTGTATCCTGAGGCGATTAAAGTTGCTAAGAAGGTGACTTATTCTACCGTTAAGGCCTCTTTTGGTTTTAATGATTCAAAGAACATAGGAGAGATATTTTTTACTAGTATGCAGGCGGTTCCCGCTTTCTTACCTTCAGTTATAAAGAAAAAGAAAATTCCTTGTTTGATTCCTCTTGCAATTGACCAGGACCCTCATTTTAGGGTTGCCAGGGATGTTTATCCTAAGTTAGGACATTATAAACCTGCAATTATTCACGGCGTTTTTTTGCCTCCGCTGAAAGGCGTTAAAGGTAAAATGTCGAGTACTGAATCGAATATGGCAATTCTTACTACGGACTCCCCAAAAGAAGTTGAGAGGAAGATTAAGAAATATGCTTTTTCCGGCGGGCAGGAGACGGTAGAGGAGCACAGGAAGAAAGGCGGAAATCCAGATATTGATGTGAGTTTCCAGTACCTTAGGATGTTTTTTGAGCCTGATGACGAGAATCTGGCGCAGATTGAAAAAGATTACAGAAGCGGGAAAATGCTGACTTCGGAGCTTAAAGATTATCTGATTAAGAAAATAAATGCTTTCCTTAAAGAGCATCAGAAAAAGAGGGAAAAGGCTAAAAAGCTGGTTGATAAGTTTATTTACAAAGAAAAATGAAAATCATAACACTCCATGTTGATTATATTAATTTTAAGCCGTTGAAAAAGGCAATGAGAAATGTTGCCGAGCTTTCTGAATCGGAAAAAAAAGGAGGGAGTATTAAGGAGAGTTTGGTTGTGTTGACTGCGGTTGAAAAAGGCGATAGCGTCGGAGAAAGTGTTAATGAGCTTGTTAAAGTTGTTAAGGACGTTGTGAAACAGGTGAATGTGAAAGAAGTTGTTCTTTATCCGTATGCTCACCTTTCCAGTAATCTGGCTTCTCCGGATGTTGCTGTTTCTGTTTTGGATGAGGCCGAGAAGAGGTTGAAAAAAGATTTTAGGGTTTCAAAAGCTCCGTTTGGATATTATAAAGAATTTGAGTTAAAAGTTAAGGGACATCCTCTTTCTGAATTGAGTAGGGAGATAGTCGTTAAAAGTAATGATTCTAAGGAAGAGAAGGTTGATCATAAGAGTCTTTTAAGGAGTTTAGGAAAGAACATTCTTGATAGAAGTAAGCTTAAAGAAAACGACCATCGGATTCTGGGACAGGAGATGGACCTTTTTTCTTTTAATGATGTGGCTCCCGGGATGGCGTTTTGGCATAATAACGGTTTGATTGTTTATAATGAGTTGGTTAAATTTGTAAGAGAAGAGTTGAGGAAGAGGGAGTATAAAGAAATAAGAACTCCTGAGATTCTTGATAAAAAGTTGTGGCAGATTTCTGGGCATTGGGAGAAGTATAAGGAAAATATTTTCCTTTCTGATTATGAAGGGAGAGAGTTTGCGTCAAAGCCGATGAATTGTCCAGGGGGTTTGATTGTTTTTAGGAATCAGCCTAAATCTTATAAGGACTTGCCTTTAAGGGTTTCAGAGTTTGGGATTGTTCATAGACAAGAGCTTTCAGGGGTTTTGGCGGGGTTGTTTAGGGTTGTTGAGTTTACGCAGGATGATGCACATGTGTTTTGCACAGAGGAGCAGATGGAAGCTGAGGTGTTAAAGATAATGGAACTTACAGATTCTATTTACAAGAAGTTTGGATTCTCGTATAATGTTGAGCTCTCGACCCGGCCGGAGAAGAGGATAGGAGATGATAAAATATGGGACAAGGCGGAGAAGGCGCTTGAATCTGTTCTAAAGAAAAATAAAGTTAAATACAAAATTAATAAAGGCGATGGGGCGTTTTATGGACCTAAAATTGATTTTCATTTGAAGGATTCCTTGGGAAGGAGCTGGCAGTTGGGAACCGTTCAGCTGGATTTTTCAATGCCTGAGAGGTTTGGTCTTGAATATACCGAAAAAGATAATAAAAAGAAAACTCCTGTGATGATTCATCGGGCGATTCTTGGAAGTTTTGAGAGGTTTATTGGAGTGTTGCTTGAGCACACGCGTGGCAGACTCCCGACGTGGCTTGCTCCAGTTCAGGTTCGTGTTTTGAGTTTTACTGATAGGAATGAAGAGTATGCGAAAAAGGTTGTTAAAGAGTTGTCTAAAGAAATTCCGGAGTTGAGAATTGATTCTGATTTTAGGGGAACTACGGTTCCTTCAAAGGTTAAAGACGCGGAGCTGATGAAAGTCCCGTATATCGTTGTTGTTGGAGATAAAGAGGAGAAATCTAAAGGAATTGCTGTAAGAACTCGCGGGGATAAGAAGATAAAAAATGTGAAGGTTGATTCTTTTGTTAAGAGCCTGAAAAAAGAGATTGAAGAGAGGGAGTAGGAAGATTTATATATTTGGGATATATATGATATATATGGTAAAAGCAATGATAGATATTCCTGAGGATGTTAATCATGTACTCAACATTGTAAAAGCAAGATTTAATCTTAAAGATAAAAGTGAGGCAATTTCTAGAGTTGTTTCTGGTTATGGCGAGGATATATTGGAACCTGAGTTAAGGCCGGAGTATGTGAAAAAAGCTAAGAATATTATGCGTGAGAAAGCAGTTACCCTTGGAAATGTTAAGGAATTAAGAAATATCATGGGGTTGGAGTAAATGTATGTTCTTGGTATTAAGCCCGCTTTAAGAAAAAAGCTAGAGAAATTGGGAAAGAAGAACTCAAAGCAGGCAGATATTGTTTCTAAAAAAGTTGAAGAAATTCTTAAAAATCCTCACAGATATAAAAATCTTAGAAAACCTCTGCAAGAATGGAAAAGAGTTCATATAGACAGGAGTTTTGTTTTAACGTTTTCTATTGATGAAAACAAGAAGAAAATTATCCTTGAAGATTACGATCATCATGACAAGATTTACAAGAGATAAAATTATAAATGGAAACATTTTAGCCTTTTTATGAACTTCCAATTTTACCTAGAAAAGTTGCACAATTCTGACGAGTTTAAAAAGTTTATTAAGGAAAATCCGGAGGCGTTTATGTGTTCCGGGTTTTTTACGATAGATTTGGAGAAGAAAGACAACCAGAGGCATATTGATTTTTACATTCCTAAAAAGAAAGAGGTTGTGAGTTTTAAGTTGGATGCCGTGGATTCCCACGATAAAAATGCTAAAGGAGTGCAAAAGGTCCCGACTCAGGGAAATTTTGGAACAAACATCCAGCAGGATTTTTTGGAGCCTAAGGAAATTGATTCTGAGATTGATTTTGATTTTGACGAAGTGCAGAAACTTATTGAGGAAGAGATTAAAAAACAGACGATAAAGAACAAACTGCAAAAGATAATGATTTCGTTACAGAAAGTTGACGGAAAAGATCTGCTGGTTTGCACGGTTTTTGTTTCAATGTTTGGGCTTTTGAGTGTTCATATAGATCCAAAAGATAAAAAAATCATAAAGTTTGAGAAAAAGAATTTTTTGGATTTTATCAGGAAGGCTGAGTGACTTAATTAATATATATTTTTAATATATCTATTTTCTAACACCATATATTTGGAAGGATAATATCATAAAATCACATAAAATTATTTAAAGAAATGGCGTTTTTTAATACTGATTCTGTTATTTCTTAGTAAAGACAGAAGGTTTATAAGTAAATAAAAAACAGATAAAAAGCCCTTTTTGAGGGAAATTAAAGAAAAATGGAAAAAGGAAATATTGCTAAGGTGGCCCTTCTACATCATGATATGGAAAGTCCTGAGTTGAAATTTAAGGAACTGTTTGAACAGAGAGGGGTTTTGATTGATTTAGTTGATATTAGGTCGACTTCAAAAAAGGAATTGCTTGACTATGATCTAATTATTAATAGAGTTTACAGTAGCGTGGTTTCAAGGGATTCAGACATACTTAAAAAGACACTAAACCTATTGAGAATTTTAGAGATTTCAGGCAAGAAATGCATTAATTCTTATAGGTCATCAAGAGCAGATTATAGTAAATTTGAGCTGTTTAAGGAATTATCTAGTAAAGGAATTCCTACACCAAAGACTGTATTCCTAAACTCGGAACATAGAATAGAAAAGGTTTCTAAGTTGGCTGAGAAGAGATTAGGATTTCCTATTGTGGTGAAGAGGGATTGTGGAGGAAAGAGTTATGATGTGGATATGGTTAAATCCTTTGATGATTTGGTATCTTCATTAAAGGAAAAATTTAGGGTTGCGAGTCAAGAAGGATATAACAAGGGATTTATACTCCAGGAATTTGTGAGTTCTGTAAGGGAGCACGATTGCAGAGTTGGAATAGTTGGAGGAAATTTTGAATTTTCTTATGCCAGAAGCTTTATCCCTAGAGGTTCAGAAGAAAAATGGATTGCTTCTACTTCTGGAGGTTCTGTTGAATTTGAATACTCTCCGAGCGAGGCTGAGGTAAATGTTGCGATGAGGGCTGCATCCGTATTAGATGCTTCGTTTAGCGAATCAGATATAATTATGACTAGCAAAGGCCCCTTTGTCATCGAAGTAAACATCTCTCCCTCATACTTTGTTGATAGTATAGATGATCTTCATAGAATGGAGATTATTGTTAATAATCTAATAAATTCCTATATTTCATCTCCTTCTAATGATAAAAGAATTATTAGTATCGAGGCGGCTAAATGAAAGTTTATTTAGGGTTAAGTGAGGAGGCTAGGAATTTATATAAAGGCAACTTAATGGAAGAAGGGAGTGGATATATGTCTTCGAGATTTTTGGCAAGTGCCTTTGTTAGAAGAGGTCATGATTTAAGGGTGGTTCATCCTAGTGACTTGTTTGAAAAAGGAGGAAATATCTTTACAAGGCATACATACAGCTTTAGAGACGATTTATTCAGACCAGAAGAAAAGAATTCTATTATATCAGGAGATGTTTTTTTTGTCTATAGCCTTGATGAAGAAAGGCCAGATTCTTCACAGAGATATCTTGATTTTTTGTATCCTTTAGAGAAGCAAGTTAATCTTATGTTAAATAGTGCTGAAAGCACTTCTTATGAACATAAACCAAAACAGAAAACTCTGAACCTTCCTTGGATACCTGATTTTGATGTAAGGAATGAAAAAGATTTAACGGATTTATTGGACTATGGAGAAAGGATAATTGCAAAACCAAAAATAGGTTCTGCAGGGAATGGTATCCATTTTTTAGAGGACATTGCAGATGTTAGTCTTGTTAAAAACAATCTCCAAGGCCATCTATATGAAAGGTTTGTACCTGCTAATGAAGAAAGAAGATATATCTTTCTTGATAATCAATTTATTATTGGTAGGAGAACACTTAAAGAAGGGGCGCCTGGAAAAGAAGAAGTAGTAGGAATTGATTTGATGGAAGGAGACTCTAGAGAAATAGATATTGCTAGGGGGGTTGTAAATAGCCTAGATATGTTCTTTTGTTCTATTGATTTTAGAGACAATTATTTACTTGAGATCAATGGATCTGGGACAGGGATAGCTCCGCCTACTGTGAATAAAAATAGGGATTCTTATAATCTCTCATCACCTGTAGTTCAGGCAGTCGAGAGAAAATTTGAAAATGGAGTTTAAGAGAGTTTTTTTGGTAGCTTCCTCAGGAAATATAGATAAGTCGGATCTAAATAGGGCTAAAAGAAGGTTGAATAAGCTTGATTTTGAAGAAATTTTACATAGAGAGGATATATTGGACAAACATTTGTCCTATGCAGGTAATTTTCTTAGGAGGGCTGATGAATTAAATGATGCATATAGGGTTGAAGATTCATTAATATCTTCTGTAAAGGGCGGAATGGGGGCTATCCATTTATTGCCCTATTTAGATTACTCTCTTATAAAAAGGTCAAAGAATATTTTTTTAGGTTATAGTGATGTAACCTTGTTACTAAATTCAATATATCAGAGGACAGGTTCAAGGTGTTTACACGGCCCTAACACGGGAAACAAGAAAGAGTTTGATATGAAAACTATTAACTGCCTAAAGGATGTAATCGCTAAAAGGAATTACAGAGTTACATTTAATGAAGCCGACACTCTCGTCAAAGGGGCTGCTAGTTCTAAGATTGTTGGAGGTAATGTTGAGCTTTTAGGTAGGTCTTTGGGAACAATGTTTGAAATAGATACTAAAGATAAAGTAGTTTTTTTAGAAGATTATAAGATGAGATCATGGAGAGTTTATGACATATTATGTCAGTTAAAATTAGCAGGGAAGTTTGATCATGTAAGAGGAGTAATTTTAGGATATTTTACAGAGTGTGGAGAAGATATTGATACATATTTAAGAGATTTTTTTAAGAATTTTAAATGCCCTGTAGTCATGAATCAACCTATTGGCCATTCCGAACCAAATCTAACAATACCTATTGGGGAAACCTGTGTGATTGACACTGAAAAAGGTTATTGGGGGATTAGGTTTAAGAAGTAAGGGAACGCCCCGACCGGGATTCGAACCCGGGTCACGGCCGTGCTTCAAAGCTTCACTTTGAATCAAACGTCAAAGCGTTGCTATTTGAAAGGGCCGCATTCTTGGCCTCTGAACTATCGGGGCATTTGGATTTCCGATAGTTCCAATCTTAGTTTTTTCTACCATTGTAGTTTCTTTTTTTCTAAAAAAGAAACCCACTGAACTATCGGGGCTCACTCACTTCGTTCGCTCACCCTAGACTGCCGTAGCGACGTCGGCCAAGGGCTTTCAGTGTAGATACAAAAAGAATGTCAGAATTAGTTTTTAAATATAACTTTTTTACGAATCATCTCAATAAGGTAGAAAAGTGTTCTCTAATCTAAATAAAAAATAAATTAAAAATAAAAAATGCTTAGTTAGTGAATTCGTATGTGTCTTCAGTACAAGAGTGCCTGTTTCCTGAGTCATCTGTGAAGTAAGCCGAGTAAACCATCTCGTTGGCGTTTATTACTTTGTCTGCGTCTTCAATGGAGCTTGTATTAAATTCCATTGTCTCTTCATCAAGGTCTCCGCCGATACTCTTGTTGAAGTCAAGTGTTCCGCTACTAGATCCTGTCTCATTACTGAGAACTATCGTCAATCCGTCAATTTCTTCTCCTGTAGGACCTCTTTTGAAACTAACATCATATACTCCGTCAGGATCCTCTGAAACGCTGATTTCCCTAAAACTTACATCTTTACATAGCTGGTTGTATTCTATGGTCTCTCCTGCATCGTCAAACAAATTACCTAGAACTCCCCAAAGAATACCTACTGCTACAAGAACTAATAGGATTATTATTAGGGTAGCCACGACAGCGGACAAACCTCTTTTGTTTTTCATTGTCATCCTCATTTTAATTAGCTTGATTTTATTAAACAATTTATGTTTATAAATGTTTTTGTTATTTTAGAGTTTTAAACAATTTATGTTTATCCTCTTTTTTATTGGACGCTTTTGTTATGTTTTTTTTCTTTAAAAATGTTTTTATTTTTTCTCATTTTTTTATTTCAGATTTAAATGTTCTTTTGTCGACGGTGTTTGTCTCGATTGTTGAAAGAATTAAGATTTTTGAATGGAAATTATCTGTTAATTTATCTTAAAGTTTATTTATTTGTGTTATCTTATATATTTTATAGATATCTTTAATTTTTTTACTACCCTCATATTTTTAATTAATTTAAGAGTTTATCAATCGTTTATCTTTTTGTTTCTTTTTCTGGAATTATTATCCATGCTATGGCGTATGTGATTATTCCCATAAAAATTCCTGTTAGAAGTGTTGCCAAAACCCAGATGAGTCTTATTATTGTAGGGTCTGTATCAAAGAATTCTCCGATTCCTCCGCACACTCCGCCAAATACTTTTTCCTTTTTGCTTCGATAGAGTTTTTTCTTAACCATTTTTCTAGTTGCTTTATTTTACTAACTTTTTATTATCATGAGCCTGCCCGGATTTGGGCTCAGAACATCTCTAACGAGATTCTGGCCTAATGCGTCTTTTCCCTAAAGAAAAATCCACACTAAACCGAGATTCAAATCCTATGAGCCTGCCCGGATTTGAACCGAGGACCTCTGGCTCTCTTAGATGAAAACCACCTGCGACCAGGACAAATTTTGATTTCCAAGAGATTACAATCCTTACGGGTTGTATTCTTATAAGACCAGCGCTCTGACCAGACTGAGCTACAGGCTCGTTTTATTCGCCTTCGCTACGTTTCCAGACGTTACTTAGGAAAGAGCTACAGGCTCACTTCGTTCGCCTGACACTACAAAACCGCCCAAGCGTGGTCGGCTTAGAGTTACAGGCTTGTTGTATTTGCTTTCACTACTAGTTCGTCTAAGTGTAGCCAAACTAGAGCTACAGGCTCGTTACAAACTTTTAGACCTGAATAATGTTTATAAATTTGTTCTTTTTTGTGTGGATTTGTTTAATTAGTCTTTTGTGTTTAATAAATCCCACCCTCCCAACCCGTTAACTATAATCCACGTTTGTTTTTCATTTAATTATATTAATTGTTTAGGAAATCTGCGAGCGGAGCGAGCAACTATATCCTGTTTAAGAAATCATAGTAAAAGCTCAATTTTTAAATAAATCTCTTTTTTGTGTTGGGTAGATTTTAGAATTATATTTAATAAGATTTTTTAGTGAAGTTATTTCTCCAATAATTGTTTAGTTAAATGAACAGCTCTTCCCTAAAGGGCGGGGTATCTAACAATAAAATGTTAACACAAAAAACGATGGTTAATCAAAGGGCTGAAAATAATTTTGATAGTATTAATAGCGGACAAAATCCTGAACACAATTATAATTTTACAGGTTGTTTATTTTACGGAATTAAATTTTTGTTATGGTAGCGACTCTTTTCTTGGGTTTAGGTTCCTTCATGCACCCATGGAATTTTGCCCAGATGTAAGGAATTATTCTAGTTAGAATAAAGATATTTCTTTTTTATTTTGAGTATACTTTAACAAATATAATTTATTTTATACTGAATAAAAATTACTTTTAATTTATCCTTATATTGCCTCTTTATCCCAAAATTGGTTTTACCGTACGTTTTTTGAGTGTAAGTAAAAAGCTTCTTTTTTGTCACCGACGATAAAACTCTGTTTACTTACGTGTAAGTAAACTTTATAAAATCAGAAATCCTATTATTTACAAGTTTAAAGAGGTGTCAGAAGTGTCGTTAAATATCTTTCCCGCGCAAGTGAAGTGTAAGACATTATTTATTATTGTGTTTTTGTTAGTTTTTTTAGCTCCAGGATTGTCTGCGCAAATTAATGACACGTTTCATATAAATATTCAGACAACAGATTCTACAGGAGATATTGTAACAGGAACTTTTAATTTTGCATTCAATGTAACTGAGAGTTCTAATCAAACTGTTTGTGAGAATCCTGTTTACAATCATTCTTCAACTCAGGCAACGGACACCAGAGGAATTGTTTCTCTATATCTCCCAACTGTTGGTTCGGGCGGAGGAAATTTGAGTGCTCTGAATTTTGATAAACAGTATTATCTTTGTTATTCAAGGGACGGAGAATTAAAAGATGTTTCTCAGCTTGGTCGTGTTCCGTATTCTTTTAGAGCGACGCAGGTTAATTTGAGTGAGATTGATATTGATTCTAATCTGACTCTTGGTGATTTTAATGTTTCTGCTTCAAGTGGATTTTTTGATTTCTTAGGGGAGGTAGGTAATAGGATTACAGGTTTGTTTATTCAGGATATTAATGCCTCTGGAGATGTTGATGTTACGGGAAATGTTTCTGCAAATTGGTTTTTTGGAGCTTTCAACTGGATTGTAGGTCCTGATTCTCAATTATATTTGGATTTTAACGGAACTCAGTTAGATTTTAATGAATCTAATTTGAATGGTACTATTGATTCTAGAATCTCTGAGGGACAAGGAGATCTTCATGTAAATATGTCTGATTATTGGAACACTGGAGATAGAAGTGCATTGAGGAATATTTCTGAAATAATGGGTAGTTGGTTTGTTAATGACTTAAATTGGATAAACTTCACAGATGGTGATGGTAGATATGTTCTTTTGACTGATGAACCGGATTTGAATGTTAATAGGTCTGAATGGTGGAGGACAGATGAAGGTGATTTAGATAATGTAGGGGATCTTCTTGGAAGCTGGATTTCAAATGATCTTGCATGGATAAACTTCACGGAAGGAGATACTCGTTATTTGTTAATAACTGATGAGGCAAATCTTGATGTAAATAGCTCCAATTTCTGGAGAACAAATGAGGGAAACAAAGAGAATGTAGAGGATATTCTTGGAAGTGAGATAACCAATGACTTAAATTGGATAAATCAAACTGTTGGAAATCAGACTTATGTTTTGAGAGGAGGAGATACTGTTTCAGGAGATTATCTTTTCAATAATAATTTTGAGATTGGTCAGAACCTAACAGTTGGAACCAATCTTCTGTTTGCAGACACTAATAGTAATCTTGTGGGTATAGGAACAGTCACTCCGCAGAATAAGTTAAATGTTGTTGGAGATATAAATGGAACTCAAACTGTTTATGCGGGAGAGTTTTCGGGGCCTATAAACTGGACTTTCTTGCAGAATTATCCTAATGCGTGTCCTGCGGGTCAGGCGGTCCAGCAGATTGGCGATACTTTGACTTGTATTGATGTTGACCCTGAGAATGTTGTTAATGGTTCCGGAACCCTTAATACTATTCCGAGATGGGTTGCCGGGAATGAGCTTGGAGATTCGATAATAAGTCAGGATGCGGGGGCAAGCGAGGTGACAATCTCAGGAAATTTGAATATTAATGACCTTCTTGCTGACGGAGATATTAATGTTACTGGTAGGTTGGATGTTGGAACGGATTTGGGTGTTTCGGGTGACGCGAGTGTTTCCGGGAGTGCTGATGTAGATGGAAATTTAACAATCGGAACTAATGCTCTTTTTGTTGATTCTGATGGGAATGTGGTTGGAATAGGGACTGTTGACCCTTCTCACGAATTGAATGTAATTGGAGATGCTAATGTTACCGGAACTGTTTTCGCGGATTCGTTTGTTGAGTCTGGAGAGAATTTATCTGACAAGTATGTTTTGAAGGCGGGGGACACTATGACGGGCGGTTTGATTATTGCTGGCTCTAATTCGGACGGGGTCGCTTTGAATGTTACGGGTAATTTTATTGTTAATGAAAGTTCGGGGAAAATAAGGATTCCCGGTCTGAGTGCTTCAAGGCTTTTGGCTTTGGATTCAAGTAATGATGTTGAGAATACTAATCTTGTTGCCTGGATTGACGGGACTGCGAATCAGATTTCTGTTTCGGATGATGGCAGTGGAGGAGTGATTCTTTCTTTGCCTCAGGATATTAACACAACGAGCAGTCCTACATTTTCGCAATTGACTCTGTCTGCTTTGACTCAGGGTTCTGTTTTGTTTTCAGGACCTGGAGGTTTGATTTCCCAGAATAACGCTAATTTCTTTTGGGATAATGACACCGGGAGACTCGGAATCGGAACAAATAATCCTCAAAACGAATTAAATGTTGAAGGCGATGCGAACGTTACGGATAACTTGTATGTTGGAGACACAAGAATTTTCACGGACGCGAACGGGGACACTATCTTTAGGTTGAATGGATAATATGGGAAAACAAGAGTTTAGAATAGAAAAAGGGAATGAGGTAAGGAATCAGATTTTAGGTAGTTGGGATGATATTTGTTTAGTTGAAACAGCAATTCCTAAATCAAAGAATCCGTTAGAATCTATTACAACTCTTAAAAATTCAATTAATCAACCTCTTTATTCATTGCTCATTGATGGTTTGATTTTTTCAGATAACTCATCTGCATCTTTATCTGTGAATTTACTTTTTGAGACGATTTCTTTTGCCATTGACAGCTCAAAACGGTTTACCATTTCCTCAATTGCTTTAGCTAGGTTTAACCTAAATTCGTGCTTTAAGTCTTCGGGGACATCTATTTTTATTGAAATGTCTGTTTCAGCCATAGAAGAGCCTAATGATTCAGAATATTTAAACATTTTGGAGGTGGAAAATGAAAACTAGATTAACATTTATAGTATTTGCAATTTTCTTAGCTTTTAGCCTGGCTTTTGTGCCTTTGGTTAGTGCACAGGAGGATTTTGTGTTCCAGAATCAGTCCGGAGATGATTTGACGAGAATTCATGGAGATACCGGGAATTTAACAGTTACTGGAGATATTGAAGCTCAGGATGGATTTTTTGGTTTCCTTGGAAGTTTGGCTAATAGAATCACGGGTTTGTTTGTTCAGGACATTGATGCTTCCGGAGATGTTGATGTTGGAGGGAATTTGACGGTCGGGACGAACGTCTTATTTGTTGACTCGAATAGTGATTTGGTTGGGATTGGGACCGTTACGCCTCAAAACACCTTGAATGTGATTGGGGATATTAATGCGACTACGAATATTTATGGGAATGTTATTTTCCAGGATGGTAATCAGGTTTTGGATACAGAGACGATTTTTGGAGGAGATGTTTCCGGAACATATGATGTTTTGGAGCTTGGTACGGGTGTTGTAGGAACAATAAACCTGGCTAACGGTTCTGTAACTGATGTGAAGATTGCTCCGGATTCTGTGAATACAACTCATATTGTCGACGGGACTATTTTGAATGAGGACATTTCTGCTTCTGCGGATATTGATTGGAGTAAGCTTAATAATTATCCTTATGTGATTGCCGGCTCTGGTTTGACTGATGGCGGTCAGATTTCGGAGAATGTTACTTTGAATGTTGGTGCCGGGACAGGGATTATTGTTAATGCGAATAATATTGCTTTGAATACAACATACCTTTCAGATAATTATATTGATGAGGGGCAGAGTGCAGGGGGTCAGTTGACCGGGACTTATCCTAATCCTGATTTGGCTTCTTCTGTTGCCGGGACGGGTTTGACTGGTGCGGATGGAAGTCCTTTGGTTGTTAGTCCGGGTTGGGGTTTGACGACGGACGCCGGGACTGATACTGTTAATCTTTCGAGTTCTGTTGCCGGCTCGGCTCTTTCGTTTCTTGCAGGGGTTTTGTCTGTTAATACTGGCTCGGGAATAACAATTACCGGAGATAGTATCGCTCTTGATTACGGAACAAATCTTCTTGGTTGGACGAATCTTACGGACTATCCTGACCCGTGTCCTGCGGGCCATGCTGTTCAACAGATTGGTGATACTTTAAATTGTATTAATATCTCTGCTCAGGATTCTGATACTCTTGATGGGTATGATTCTAGTTTTTTCATGCCTTTGAATAAGTCTGTTTATGGAGATTTTGATTTTAATGATGGTTGGCAGAATGATGGTTTGAGTATAATTGGAGGGGATATTTATGCACAGACGGGTTTCTTTTATAATATATCCAGCTTGGAGGTTACAACTTTAAGTATTAATGGTAGTTTAATACCTGCAGAAGATTTTGATAATACTTTTGACCTTGGTTCTTCTTCATTAAGATGGAGGGATTTGTATCTTGGAGGAGATGCGAATGTTGATGGAGATTTGAATGTAACCGGGACAATCTATGGCTCGGGTGGTTCGGATATTTCGGATATTTATGTTGATGAAAGCGGAGATACGATGACAGGGGATTTGGATTTTACTGCTTCAAGTGTTTTGTTTGATGATACGGATTATACAGGGATTTATTTTGGGGAGAAATATGAAGATGCTTCGGCACATTCAAGTGACTGGGGGTATATTAGGCAACAATCAGGTAATGGCCAATTAGAATTAGGTTCAGACCACCTTATTGATTTTTATGAAACAGATGCACGTACTCTGAGAGCAAGTTTTGGTATGAATGATGGAATTTTCAAATTTGATGATACTCTTCAAGCAATGGATAGCAGTGGGATAGGTCTAAAAGATGATGCAGGTAATTTGGGATTATGGGTTGAAGATGGGGGCAACGTCGGCATCGGAACGACGAGTCCTTCG
Organism: Candidatus Pacearchaeota archaeon; assembly: GCA_040879785.1. Classification (GTDB taxonomy): domain Archaea; phylum Nanobdellota; class Nanobdellia; order Pacearchaeales; family GW2011-AR1; genus ASMP01. The sequence goes on along the minus strand of JBBDJR010000006.1, from coordinate 1,331 downwards.
GATATTTTCGAGACATCAAAAGATGCGGGCAAAGTTCGATTTACAGATTCTCGGGTCGGGACGAATGATGATGGAACAAGTGATTATGGAGAAGTTTATTCTACAATAGAGTTTGGTACTGCTGATGTTAGCAGTACGGTTAATGGATATAATGCATGGATTCGCTCAGTCCATCTTAGGGATGGTACAGGTCACAGTGCAGCAGACGCAGGATTGCAATTTGGGACGACTGATGTAGGAGAGTATGAGACAGGGTCAGTTAAGATGACAATAACAAACAACGGCAACGTCGGCATCGGGACGACGGACCCCTTTGGAATCGGACAGGGTCCTGGTCTGTTAGATGTGCACGGTGGAATTAGGAGTTTTAATAATACAGAAGGATTCGTTATTGAAGGATACAGAGGAGATTATTGGCAGATTAAACCGAGTTCAACAGATAATGAATATGATGGGTTAGAGTTTTATGGAAAATACTCATCCGGAGAAATAGGAACATCTCTATTTTTGGAAAATACAGGAAACGTAGGCATCGGAACGACGTCCCCCCAAAACCTACTTAACGTCGCCGGCGACGGGAACTTCACGGGCGACTTGCACGTCGGAGGAACGTTATACGACGGCAGCGGGAGCAACGTCTCGGACACATACGTCCCTTACACCGGAGCGTTGAGAAACGTGGACCTTGGAGCTAACAACTTCACGGTCGACACGAACGTTCTGCACGTCGACTCGACGAGTGATAATGTTGGGATTGGGACGACGAGTCCTGGGTATCAGTTAGATGTTCTTGGAGGGAATCAGGTTGCTCACTTTAAATCTTCAAGTGGGTATGGGGCGATTCGGATAAGTTCTGCTGATGCGTCTGACAGCAATATATATTTTGATGAGAATGACGCAGATAGGTATATGATAGGTTGGGATGCAGGCGAAAACTATTTCAGGTTTAGAGATCATGAAAATAGTGTTGATAGAATAGTTTTTGAACAGACGGGCAAAGTAGGCATCGGCACGACGAGTCCTGAGGCGAAGTTGGAGGTAGTTTCGTCTGATGAATTTTCACCACAAACTCTTGTTTCTACGTCAAAGGATACATTATTCTTGGATGCGTCGGGGGGAAGTGGAGGAGAAGACGTGCATATTTCTTCCTTAGCATTTGGAAGCACAAGGGTCGGTTATAAAATGGGAGCAATCACTTCAGTGCAAACAACAGCTGACCCTGACCAAGGGGGGCTAGCTTTTTGGGTAGACCCTAATGCTGACAGTTCACACAGTTTGTCTGAAGCGATGAGAATAGATGAGAGCGGAAACGTAGGCATCGGCACGACGAG